>NZ_JBHZDH010000002.1:0-179629 GCF_042755925.1 Lysinibacillus sp. NPDC059133
TCGTGTTATTCTGGTTCAAGAGAGATTCCTCATTTCGTAATTGTTTGTGTGGTAACTAACAATTTTACATGAGAATCTCTCTTTTTATTTAATTTTCATTGGAAGAAACTAGATAATCAACACGCGTGCCTTAACTTAATATTATCAGTTATCAACAAATTGCACGTTTTTATTTCCTTTAATTAGATATCCCTCTTTTTGATCAATTCCTAATAAACTATTCACTATATAGATTTCTTATCTCATCCATATATTTTGTAAAATTGTTTACAAACGAATCGGGCGAAACCACTTTGACGAATTTACCATAACTAAGAAGAGTATTATATCCGAATACATTGTCATTTAGAGGATAAATTACAGAGTACCATGTACTATCTATAGTCTTAATGTTTTCTCTCCCTAATAATTCTAAGAATTTATCAATAACTAATTTATTTACTAAAAGAGAAACTGGAATTTTATCTTTCTCCATCCATTCACCACCATTATAGGAGAGTGGTCGATATTCTCTTTTTGAGAAAGTACCTATGATACTAAGGTTTGATATTCTTGCAAGCTTATAGATTTTGAATTGCTCTGAGGAATAACAATAAGCGTCCATATACCAGCTTCTGTCTTTATATACAACTCTATATGGTTCAGTAGTCTTTTTTGATTCTTCACCTTGTGAATTTATATAGTTAAAACTAATTAATTCATTATTTCGTATAGCCGAAAGCAAATCCAAAACAAGTTTTCTTAACTCTGTATTACCTTTCGAAAGGGACAGATCTATTTCAAAATCTGGAGTTTCTCCAATTTTATTTAACTTTAAAATTGCATTAAACGTTGAGTTATCATCTAGTACTTGTAGCCTGCTTTTTAAACTCGTTTCAATGGACATCAACTCCGTTTTCGACAGCGGAGGCTTATTTAATTCAACTGAATCCATCAAATATATACCACCATTTTTACCCTTTACACAATATAGTGGTATTCCAGACAACGTAAGATCATCTATATCTCTCATAATTGTTCTTATGTTTACATTGAAATTTTCAGCTAATTCTTTAGCTGTTGTTTTTTTATGGTCTATTAGGTAAGAAATTATTCCCATATGCCTATCAATTTTCATAAAGTCTCCCTCATATATTCCCTTCTTTAATATGACATACAGTTGCCATATTAATATTGATAAGATTATAGCATAAAACAAAGGAGGTTAATGACCATGAAAGTCAAAAGCAGAGAAACATTTAAATTAATTGGTAGGAGTATTGAGATACAAGGGCAAGGGGTAAATGATGAAAATTACTCAAAAGAAAAAACTGAGTTCTATAAGGAATTGTTTAATCAAGGCATGATGAAAGAACTTATGCCTATCTCAACAGATAAAAAAGGATATGCAGTTATTATTCCAATAGAAAACGGAATAAAATACTTTGCAGGTGTCGTATCAGATGATCATAAAGATGGATATGAGAATTTAGAAATACCTTCACAATCTTATGTTGTACTTACTACAAATGATGGAGTTTCAAGGCTCTTATTTGATAAGCTTGAAAATGAGTTTTTTACAAATGAAGACAATGCTTCAAAATATAACGGAAAAGAAATTCTTGAAATACTCTTGAATGGAAATCCAATGAATGCCGAAGTTGAATTGTGGGTGCCAATTAAAAGTTAGATTTTGAGACTTAATTTCAAAAACTGGTTAGAAAACCTAACCAGTTTTTGATTTATTTAATTTACTAAACTTTTCCGGGGTAAATGCAGCAAGATCTTGAAGTGATCGATAACCGTTTCCACCCCCCCACTTGACCAACAAGTCGATTTTATCATCAATTGCTATAAACCAAGTTATCGCCTATTTTTAGAATGAACCAATAAAGTAATTGTTTTTCATGTAATTCTTTAAAAAATCTACAACTTGTTTTTTGACCAATAAACATCATTCCAAAATTCTTTGAAGAAAGTGTCAAAGAATAAATCTACACAGTCATCAAACCATGCCGGATTTTAGGCTGGGACAACACTGGTCAAAGCCTTAAAAAGCGCGAGAAATCAATTTTAGAAACGTTGAATTCTCGCGCTTTTCTGATGTAATTTTTTTAACTTCTTTCAGCAAATGTCTTATGTAGCGAAAGTGAAACGGCAGTTACAAATGTTTTATGTAACGTAAGTGAAACGACAGGTACAGAAGTTGAAAAATCTAATAATAATTGATGCAAACTACTTGACGTGGAAGAAGGAATTGTTATAATGAACGATAATATATGAATACATGAACAACTATTCATATATTATCTTTAAAATAAGAAATGGAGATGAAGAAATGTTAGATGTTATTGTGATTGGTGCTGGGCAAGCTGGATTAAGTATGGGGTATTACTTGCAACAAGGAGGATATAATTTTGTAATACTTGATGGAGAAAAAAGACTTGGAGACACATGGAGAAATAGGTATGATTCTTTGGTTCTATTTACACCTAAGTCATATAGTTCCCTGCCAGGGATGAAATTAGAAGGAGAAGAAAACGCATTGCCTACAAAGGATGAAATCGCGGATTATCTTGAAGCATATGCTAACCGTTTTTTATTACCGGTGAAAATGGAGACAACTGTACATAAAATACAAAAAATAAAAAGTACATTTGAAGTATCTACCGATAAAGGTGTATTTCTTTCCAAGCATGTTATTATCGCATCTGGTGCTTTTCAGAAACCGATCATTCCTTCAATTTCCCAAAGTCTTTCACAAGAGGTGTTTCAAATTCATTCTTCCCAGTATCAATCACCTGAGATGATTCCAGATGGTCCTGTTCTAGTGATTGGAGGTGGAAATTCTGGTACGCAAATTGCGACTGAACTTGCAGAAAATCGTGAAGTAACCATTGCTATTAGCCATTCATTTAAATTTTTACCACTTAGTATTATAGGCAAAAGCATTTTTTACTGGTTAGAAAAGATTGGTCTCTTATATGCAGGCACTGATACAAGGCGAGGATCTTGGTTTCGAAAACAAAGTGATCCTATTTTCGGCCTTGAATTAAAGCATCTGATTCGTAAAGAGAAAATTAATATAAAACCAAGAGTCATTCAAACACAAGGAAGAGAAATAACTTTTAGCGATCATAGTAAAAGAAACGTGCAAAATATCATTTGGTCAACAGGATTTGTTCCTGACTACAAATGGATAGACATAGAGGGAATTTTAGATGCAAAAGGTTTTCCTCTTCATAAAAGAGGTGTGAGTCCAACACAAGGGTTATATTATATTGGATTACCGTGGCAACATCAAAGAGGATCGGCACTTATTTGTGGAGTAGGAAAAGATGCTGAGTTTTTATATTCAGTTCTGAAAAAGATGATTTAAGTTTTTCCATTTCGCATTGGCGTAATTGATAATTGCTTGTCCACTATTATTAGTGTGTTAATAACCTTTGAATGCTGTAAGTAATGCTTCTGGATTTTCAAAATCTGTTACACGAACTTCTAGGCCATGCTCCTTATAGCTAAGCGCTTTTTCAGACTTGTCGTCACGTACACCAACAATTATTTCTTCAACTGATAATTTGGTAAGTAAATACTCAACAATTTTTAAACCTAAATTTCCCGTTGCACCGGTTATTAAAACTTTCATAGAATCTCCTCCACTACAATGTTATTTTTGATTTTTGTTCCTAATGCATATACTATTACCAAAGAAAGATTTATGTAAGTAGGCACAATTTAATAACATAGTCATAAAAATAGTACCTAAAGAAAAGGAGGTTTTATTTTGGCACGTTTTAGTTATCAAGATGAAACGGTCTCTGAAGAAACGCTGCAAGAAATTTGTCCATTAACAGTTGCTCAAAATGCAATTGCAGGCAGATGGAAAATCGTAATTTTGTGGCATTTAAGCCAAAATGAAATTATTAGGTTTAATGAATTATTAAGGCTGCTATCTGGTATCTCGAAAGGAATTTTAACTAGACAATTAAGAGAGCTTGAAGAGGACAGGCTAGTACACAGAGAAGTTTATAAAGTTGTTCCACCAAAAGTAGAATATTCATTAACAGAGCAGGGGCAAAAGTTTATACCTGTATTAGAAGCAATGCAAGTTTGGGGTAAAAATTTACTAAATAAAAAAATATAGATGTATGAAAAACTTGAGGATTAATAATCATTATTAACTTCTTATTACAGAAGTAAAAAGAAAGTCAGATGAAATAGACATCATTTTCATCTGACTTCTTTTCTATATCACCTATTCTACTTCTTCATTTACAACAGGTTTCATCATTAGGTTTTTCAGCCATAGTAAAACAAAACCACCAATCGCAATGCCTAGTAAAATATTTGTATAATGGTTCATAGCACCTTCACCAAAGAATAAAACTTCTTTGATACCATCAATTAAGAAACGAATCGGCAGCCAAGGTAGGATATAATCTCCGTAGAAACTTGAAATCATTTCTGGTACAAGCTGAATTAACGGTAAACCAAAGAAAATAAACAATGCGAAAAATGCTAATACGGGCAATCTCAACCACGATACAACAGAAAGAATCATATATACAAAGGCTGTCACAGCAATAGAAATAAAGATCGCTACTGTATTAAATGATTCAAACACATAGCCTAATACCCACGTTGAATACCATGCAACTAAATAGCCTGTAAACAGTCCATAGACTATCGGCATCAATGCTTGAAAAAGCTGAAATTTTGTCATCGCTGTACGACTCGAGAATGGGCGTTTTGTACCTGAAAGATAGAACATCACAGCTCCCATTAAACTTGCAATCCATAATGGTACAAATAGTGCAGTTGGAACAGTTGCTAAATCCCCTACTGGATTCAACTTTTTCACGCTCGCTTCTATCGGATTAGCAAGAAGTGGTACTTTATCAGGTTGAACTGGAGAAATCAACGATGACAAATCACGCATTTGCGCATCTACTTGCTCGCTAGCATTTGCGCACTTACATTACTACTAATTTGCCTAGTGATTTGCTTTAAAACATTTTCCATTGAAGTGGCAACATTTGTATTCACACCTTCATTGACATATAACTCAAGATCGGCAGGACTCGCAGCTTCTGATTGTAAGGAAGCAATTTGATTAGAAAAATCCTTTGAAATGACAATCCCACCATATGTTTCACGCTCTTTCATGCCATCCTTCATTGCTGAAGCCGAATCATACTCAATAAACTTCACCGCATCGGGTGCATTTTCTTTTAAATTTGTAACAATGGTTTCACCCATCTCCCCACTGTCCTCTAATTTTAATTAATTCAATTTAAATTTTATCAATGTTAACAAAGGAAGTATTCGACAAATCATTCAATATTTTATTTAAGAAAATCAACTCTTGATTACTGTATTTATTTATAAACTTTACATAATTTTTGTTTATTTCTTCGTGGAGCATTCGATGTACATTACATAGTTCATTCCCCAAATCAGTAGTTTTAAAATAGATTTCTTTGTTATTATTTGGGAGATATTCTTTCGTGATTAATTTCTTTTCCACTAATTTTCTAGATATTTTAGTTATAGTGCCTCTTTGCATGTTTAATTCTGTAGCAATAGTAATCCCTTTTACTGGTTGATGTTTCTGAATGCAATCTAATACGTGTAACATTAATATAGTAATATCCTGTAAAATAATTAATAACTCTTCGTTTTTACAATTTTGAATTAACCAAGTTTTTTCTTTATCCTCTTCATTGTTTTTCTCGATTAATTTTATATATCCATCTAATATATTTTTTTTAATTTTATCCAATTTTTCATATCCCTTCATAACCGAATATTGATTATTATAACCTATAATGTTTCCAGTAAACAAATTTGACATTTTAACTATGTTAATTTATGATTGTTTCCAGGAAACAAAAAGCAATAAAGAGGAGACTCATTATGAATAAAGTATTAGAAACAATCATGAATCATAAATCGATAAGAAAGTTTAAAGATATTAAATTAACTAATGAACAAATCACTACAATTATAAAAGCTGCACAAATGGCACCATCATCCCTTTTTATGCAAGATTATGCCATTATAGGTGTTTCGGATCAAAAAATAAAAGAACAATTTTATCAATTAACAAAAGGTCATTGGGTGAAAGAGAATGGGTTACTTCTTATCTTTTGTTCAGATTTACATCGAATAACCATTTTAGCCAGTGATGAACAAAAAAAGAAACTAAAATTAGCTCATAAATTTGGTCCTTTCAAAAAATTTTCCACTATTAATACATCTATAGCAGCTCAAAATGCTACTCTTACTGCCGAATCTATGGGGTTTGGTGTTGTATATAGTGGCGCAATAGCTGAACATAAGAAAGCTGTCAAAAAGATCTTAAAACTACCGAAAAATGTTGTACCTTTATTTGGTCTTTGTATTGGTGTACCAGATAGTACACCAATACAAAAACCTCGTTTACCATTACATGCGGTGTATTTTCAAAATGAATACATTCAAGATGAGGAAGTACAAAAAAATATGCTTATTCAGTACGATGAGACCATGAAAAATTATTATGCATCAAGGACAGATAATAAAAGAGTAACTACTTGGTCTGAAAAGAGCCTTGATCCAATCAATCAAATTTCAACTTCCAAAATAGGCTTCATTATATTCGCGTTAAAAAGATTTTTTAAAAATAAATAATTATTCTAAATCGAGAGGTGAATACAATGAAAAATAAATCGAAACATGAAAAATATCCTGAATTAGACAAGCTGCAACATGTAGTTTTTTATGTGAATGATTTGCAGGCATCACAACGTTTTTATGAAATGATTTTTGATGTACAATGTTCAGCCTCGGCTCATCCAGATAGTAGCGCAGCAATGCGAATTGTAGGAAATACAATGAAATTTTATAGCTTTGGATATTATCATCATGATATTTGTTTTGTACAAAACCAAAAAGTGACTGTAGATCATGAACAATGGAATCATTATACGCTTAAATTAGCAAACGGAGTTAGCTTGGATGAAATAAAGAGGCGATTAGAATCCTCTCAAGTGCCTTATTTCGAAGGCAGGGTGTTACCAATATTATCGAATGAGAAAGAAAATATAATTCATTTTAAGGATCCAAACGGGCATGTAATTGAAGTAGTTAAATAGAAAGGACGAGAGATTTATGGCAAAACAAATGAGTAAATTACAAACATATATAAGCCCTTTGTTAAAGAGTAAATTTGTACGTGAGTTAATATTGTTACCTTCAACGCTTTCTGGTAGGAAACAATTAAATAAAACGGAAGAATACCCTGTAACTAAACCGTCACTAATTTCGCATATCGAACGAGTTGCTATATACGTGTCTGATTTAGAGCATTCCATAAATTGGTATATAGAAAAGTTAGGCTTCACTTTAGAAAGTATTACAGATCCAATAAAGGTTGAAGCATTACCGAATCAAACAATCCGTTGTGCTCTTTTAAATACGAAGAATCAAAGGAATGCTCTTGTTTTAGTAGAGAGAAGAGATGCTAATGGTAAAAAAATCCGTCCGTCTACTAATGGATATTTTCATATAGCTTTTGAAATAGAGGAGCATCGTACATCCTTTGAATTTGCTCAACGTTTAAGAGAGAAAAATGTATTTATTAGCTACGGTCCAGTAAAACATAGCCGTGATGGTGATGGTGAGATTGGTGGTAATATCGCAGTTTATTGTTTAGACCCAGATAATCATTATTTAGAATTCTTTTTTGATATGGATAAATATGAAGAAAAAAGATTTACAGGAGGTTTAAAGTAGAACATGATTATTAGTGAAATTATCGCTTGGTTTGCAGTGATATTTACCGTACTGTTAGCACTGAAATACATTGCACGCATTAGCAAAAATCGTCAGTTAAACCGCCTTTTTAGGAAATCTCATAAGCACTTTGGAATATTGATGATTACCACTGGCCTTCTGCATGGTGTTTTGGCTGGAAACGAGAAAACTACTAACCTTTTTGATATGCAATTAATGCCTAAACTATTTACTCTTAATTTGGGTACTTTCTGCCTCTTTGCCTCCTTGCTTCTGGCGCTTACCTATATGCTTCGTAAAAAGTTAAAGAAGCGCTGGATATTTTTACACCGGGTGTTGACAGTAATCCTTCTAGTCCTTTTAATACTTCATGTACATGAGGAGATTGAGCGTCAACATCAATATAGGGAGGCCAACTTTCCTGACATAACAGAACAATCATTGAGCTGCTTCTGGTTGCTTCCTTGATTTATAGCACTGATGAACTGATTAATTATGAAAAACCAACTAGTTTGTGAAATGATACACTTAAACTATCGGGGAGCTTTAGTTCAACTAATATAGTCAAAATAGCCTTGTAAGCATTTTTAACAAGGCTATTTTTAATTATCATTTAAACTGCTCAAAATGATTAGCAACCCAACGCTTTTGATTCTCTGCTATATATTGCTCCGCAGCAATTAGCTTGTTCACTAATTCTTCCTTTGATAGCTTCATATACTTCTTTTTAACAACATCTATATTACGTTAGGCGAAATCTTTCTTAAACTTGATTCATCTAATTTAGGTGGAGCTGCGAGCTTTTTACGAACCCTATTTACTTTATATGTTTTGCTATGCTTTTTGTAATAGGTATACAATTCATCATTACGCTTTATTGTATTGGAATGAATCCCTTTCCCTTGAGTGTCAAACTGTTTCGAATGCTGACTAATATTATGATAGGTTACAAGGATACCTTGTATCATGATGTTTCTAGTAGTCTTTTCTATATCTTTATATAACAAGTGGTCAGATTATTTTCTAAGTGCAGATTTTCTTGATGGTTTTTTATTACTCTATTTGTTTGCTTGGATCATAACACTTATTAAGACTAAAAAAGAGGCGAATGAACTTAATGCCTTACTAAAACAGATAAGAAATTTTTAAAAAGGATGCATTGGTTCATACAAATAGAACAAAAGACTAAATCTTTAGGGTCACATTTATCTAGTGACCCTTTAATACTATCATCTTAAAGAATCTCGTAATCGAACTGAAATAAGTAGATAGTGCGTTCAATAAGTGTGTCAGTAAATCTATTGAATATATTTCGTTGGTAGCCAAGTAAAATTGAATTTTCCATTTATCGGGTAAATCAAACTTCATTAAAACTCTCTTTAATGATTTTTTTCTTATTCGGAACTTTCACCCAATAAGTGAAGCATCGTAATAACAATTCAACGGGTCCCATATTAAAATACTTTAACCATACTATACTAAAAGTAATTAAAATAGCGTGGATTATGAAGCACACTATTAATGAATGAATAGGTGTAACACCCATGATGAAACTAAATACAATTAGTAAGGCACTTTGTGCAAGATAATTTGTTAAAGACATTTGGCCATAAAATTTTAAAGGAGATAATAGCATTTTGGCTCTATCCCATTGTAAAACAATAAGAAGACTGCTAATCATCATAAAAGGAACTATATAATCTTCTAGCATTTCAGTTCCTGCAGGAGTAATGTCAATTGACAGCTTTATATAAAATAAAGATACATAAGTACAAATATTAACTATTAAAAAAACCGAAATATACTTTAATTTCCCATGCATATTTTCAAAAAAATTAAATTGCCCCATCGTAAAACCTAGCATCATCGGTGCAAACCATTTACTTATGTTGGATAGTAAATCTAGCCATACTATTCTCTCACCATAATACGGTTGATAAAAAGCTGTAACAATAGATAAGGCTATTAGTGAAATCGTTATTATTAAGTTGTTCCATTTACTTCTTTTAAAAAATATTGCCATAAACAGGCCAAGTACTGCATACACCATTAATACATCGGTAATCCCTGGCGGTGCATATAATGTATGAATCAGTCCTAGTACAAATAAAAAACCGATTCTGCGGAAATACAAAAGGTATCTATTGTTTATTTTTTGTTTGGATCGATTCATAAAAAGATAACACCCAAATCCAAATAAGAAGAATAAAATAGGGTAAAATTTCCTGTTGAATATAGAATATAATACTCCGTGTAATTCATTATAGTTGGACGAATCCATAACCTGAAAACTATTCACAAGAAGTACCCCCAGCAAGGCAAACCCTCGTAAGTAATCCATAGTGTCTATTCTTTCATACGTATTTAATTTATTCATTCAGAATCTCCTAATAGAAAACTATATTTTTTAGTATTAATACATAAAAAAGCTACTGTTTTTTTCATTTTGCCAGCTCCTTATTTTTAATACTTTAAACATAAACGTTATCTTTTGATAAATGAATGACTGTTCCCTTACAATATGACATTTAATCTTACTAAATTGTAAAATTACAGATTGCCCACTCCTTCAGGTGGGGTAACAAGCGATTAAAGACATTAAAAGTGTGTTTAAGAAAGTGAAGAAAAATAAATACAAGGTTGTTCCTGTGTTAAAGAAGCCAGTGTCTTTTCGGAATAACCAAAACTATTCTTTTGATTTCGCGCACATTTCAATCAAAGATACCTAATATCTTAGTTTTAATCATAAATAAAAGGAGCTATTTAGTTAGCTCCTTTTTTGCCCCTATTAAAAAGTAAAAAAAGGACCAACAGCCCTTTCTATTATAAATCTTCTATATCATATTCAGTATATCCCTCATAATAGTAGCTAATATCAATACCCTTCATGAAAACTTCACGGCTATTAATTTCATCTAATAATGCTTGTTGGAGCAATTGCTTAATTTCAACGTCTCTAATCGGACTACGTTCCATCGCCAACAAGTAATCTTCCTTATCAATCTTATTCCATTCAACAACCCTGTGAAGTTCTTTTTTAAAGATTAAATCTAGCCAAATTCTAGTAGCTCTACCGTTCCCCTCTCTGAAAGGGTGAGCGATATTTATTTCAACATACTTTTCAACGATTTCATCAAAAGTTGTTTGTGGCATCGTATCGATATGCTCTAAAGATGCTCTAAGATACATGATTGGGGCAAATCGGAAATTCCCTTTTGCTATATTGACCTCTCGAACCTTTCCAGCAAAGAAATAAATATCCTCAAATAGATAGCGATGAATTTCAGAAAGACCCTTGAAAGTGCCTACTTCTAAGCTATTTATTTTCCCTGAATCGTATAACTCTTTAGCTTTCTTCTTTGAAAGCCGTTCTTCTGTTCGATTCAATTCAAGCTGGTTTATGATACCTAATTTATTTTCAAGCATCGTCATACTCCCCTTAATTCTTTTTTAATTTTCGCACTTTCTAGAAAAAGTATAAGTAAATTATGACTGCCTACAATATAGCAATCCATAAGAAATATTTCTTAGTATGATTGTTTTTGATTATATCATAAATAGCATAGATACCAGCTATAGCACTAAAAACGAAAACAACCCATGAGATTATTGTAAGTATACTCATTCATTCTAAAATTTGATGAAGGTAATTGTAAATTTTGTATATACATTTTTCTCACTTTCAACTTTTATCAAGGCTTGATGCGCTTCAATAATTGCTTTTGTTAACGCCAAGCCAATCCCCGTCGAATCATGTTTTTTGGAACTACTTGCTTTGTAGAATCGATTAAAGATATGCGGTAATTCCTCAACTGCAATCCCCTCTCCAAAGTCTTGAATCACAAGTTCCGTATAAATGGGTGTATCTTTGAGTTGAAGTGTGATTTTATCACCATGTTTGGAATGCTCAATCGCATTCTTTAACAAGTTCACCAAAGCTTCTTGCATCCATAATTTATCGTGGAAAACTACTATTTCTTCCGGCTCATCCCAGTCAATTAACAAATCTCTTTCATTGATCATATTTTCCAAACGATTCAAAACTTCATGAATCGTTTCCACCAAGTTTAACGGTTCTTTATCAAATGAAATAGCTCTGGCATCAATTTTCGCTACTTTTAACAAGTTTTGAATCAAGACATTCATTCTGCTGATTTGAACTTCATTATTTTGCAATAATTGAACTTGCTGCTGACGGGGCAAGTCTTCATTCAATAACAATTCATTGTAGATGGATATCGTCGAAAGTGGTGTTTTTAATTGATGGGATATGTCTTGTAATACTTGACCTAAAAACTTCTTTTC
The DNA here is from genome assembly GCF_042755925.1 of Lysinibacillus sp. NPDC059133. NCBI lineage: Bacteria > Bacillati > Bacillota > Bacilli > Caryophanales > Bacillaceae > Lysinibacillus > Lysinibacillus sp. NPDC059133. Next base: position 12,061 of record NZ_JBHZDH010000002.1, read on the forward strand.
TTCAAGCAAATCACTCATGCTTTTTCTAATAATATCTTTCATGGAACGCAAAGAAATTACTAGTTTGGCAATATCGCCTTCTTTATTTTCATTTATTGTAACCGAGTAATCCCCTTCGATTATTTTTTTGGCAGTCGAAGTAAGTTGTTTGATTTTATTGAAGAACATAGTGTATTGTATGTAATTTGCCAAAAACAATAGACATCCGAAAATAATCAACCCCAAAAAAATTGATTGATTATGGCTAAAAATATTGTTATTTAAAAGTGGAAAAAGCTCTGTCTCCAAATCTTCATATAATCCATATTGTTTAAAGATTTCTCTTCCTTTTTCCTGATACTCATTGGAATCAGAAGAATTGCTTGTTAAGACTTTCATAATTTCTGCTTCATTCTCAGGATTTTGTTCAACCAATCTGGCGGTAATTTCCCCCCAGGTTGTAATCGAATCACTTTTTAAATGATCATAAAATAGTTGATGTGTCATATACTGATAGATTATAAATAGAAAAAATAAAGCGAACATTACGATCATATAGCCTTTTATCTCAGTATTTTTTATCATGTTACTGTCTGCACACATCCTTATCCCAACGATATCCTAATCCTCTTTGGGTGATGATAAACTGTGGATTTTTTGAGTTATCTTCAATTTTTTCTCTTAAACGCATTATATATACAGATAACGTATTTTCATCAAAAAAAACTTCATCACCTTCCGTAATTTTCAGAAGAATTTCATCTCTTTTTAATACTTTGTAAGCATTCTGCATAAAAGTTAACAGGAGCTTATATTCTAAATTCGTTACTGGGACAATTTCTTGATTTTTATAAACCTTGACTTGGTTCATATCAATTTTTATATTCTCAGATGTTAAAATCAATGAAGCTTCTTCTAACTTAGTTTGTTTACGTAATTGCACTCTTACTCTCGACATAAGTTCTCTAACTCGAAAAGGTTTTGTTATATAATCGTCCCCACCAATATCTAGTCCCATTACTACATTCGCTTCTTCGTCAAGGGCGGTTAAAAAAATAATAGAGATGGCATCGTTTTGTTTTTTAAAGTGCATGCATAGATCATAGCCATTTCCATCTGGAAGGTTGATATCTAATATAGCCAACTTAAAAATAGTATGATCAAACTGGTTTCTCGCTTCTTTTACACTAGAGGCTCTAATCACCTCATACCCTTCGTTTCTTAATGAAAACTCGATGGCTAAACCAAGAGCCTCATCATCTTCAACCAGTAATATTTTATTCAAATATACCATCTCCTTCCTCTAACTCCATATTAGCAGTTACCGCCAAATCAGAATAGCCTGACTATAAATAGCCAGGCCTTTCATATTATTCTTCCCTTATCGTATCTATAATATTATCCTGCTGGATTCTTCGGAGCGGTAGCAAAACAGATAAATAACTAATGAACAAAGCGGCAGCAAACGTAATGAAACAAGCCTCATAGGGAATCGTCCATGCAACCTTCAAGACACCGGAGGCAGCCAAATAAATAATATATGAAAGTATGCATCCGAAGAAAATGCCTTGCAAGCTTCCAGAAAAACCGTAAATCAGTGCTTCAAAGATAATCATTTTTTTCAAATCCCTTTGAGACATGCCTATGGATTTTAATGCAGCCAGTTCTTTTCGTCTAATCATGATACTTATAGTAATCGTATTGAGGATATTTAAACTGCCAATTAAAGCAATGACCACAATAAAAGCATAAACAAGAATTTTGGTCACGAGAACGGTTTCCTTCTTGTCTTTATTCTCTTTAAAGTGATTAACCACTGTAATGGAGTGTTTATTTCCAATAGTCTTCTGGATGTCCTCAACAGTCGCGAGAGATTGAGCTGTATCTTTCAATACAATTTTAAAACTTAAGTCCTGATCGTAAACTTCGGATACATTTTTAATTAACTTTAACTGATCCATAATTTGCAGGTTCTCAGAAGATGCTTGATTGTCATTTGGCAGATAGATTGTAAGATCCGATTTAGTGGAAGGATCGTTCATAAATTTGGATGAAAATGCGATATCCATCAACGATGAAAAAGAAATAAACAAGACACTGCTTATAATAATTGATAAAATGGTAACCATATAACGATTTTTATTTCTTTTTACATTTTTCAAGGCCATGCTTAAGGGGAAAGATAAAGGCTTTTTCAGAACGGTATTCTTTTGATTTTTGATTACCTCTTTTTTTATTGACAGTCTGCTGCTGATTGCCAGCAATGGAGATATTTTGCCTGCAAAAAAAGCAGGGTAATAACTAGACGCTAAAACAGCTATCAGGGTAAGAAGAGAACTGATTAAAATGATCTTCCAATCGACATTGAATATCGAAATATCCTGACCATCTTCTAATACAATCAAGAAAGTGGTTTGGAGAATAGCAAGCGCCAATAAACTGCATACAATCCCAATCGGTATAGCGATAATAGCCAGCACAACAGCTTCTTTCATAACAATTTGTCTAATTTGCTTTCGCGTAGCGCCGATGCTTCTCAACAAGCCAAACTGCTTCATCCGCTCTACGACACTGATTTGAAAAGCGTTATAAATGACAACAATTGTAGAAATGACAACTATACTGACAACAATTACAAGAATGGCTAGCAGTGATTGATCCGATTCCGGTTTCAAAGCTTTAATCAATTGAGTATTAATATCAATGTTATTGTCTTCAGTCATTAATTTGAGTTCGTCTATAACCTCGTTAAAGTCTGCTTTCTCGTTAATTTCAATTAATATCCTTCCTTCTCCAATAGCAAACTCACTTTTATATGTTAATAATCGGCCCTCTTTATTTTTCTGTGAAAACTCACTATTATTCAGTAAACCAACCAATTGATATGTTTTTCCATCCAGTTCAAATGAATCACCGATTTGAAGATCTTTTTTTATATAAGGAAGTACCCAGGAATCTACAGCTGCCTCATGGTCATTGGCTGGTAATTTGCCATCAAGTAGGCTATAGGTTAAAAATTTCATGGCGTGATGATCCGCGAAATTCATTTTCACAGAAACATCTCCAACTGGAACTATGTCTCCCTGAGACATTAAACCAAACGATTCAATTTGGGGATTATATTTGATTTTATTTAATAGCTCTTCATCGTAATCTGAAATACCAACATGAAAAGAAACTCCGCTTAACTTCTTGGCATTCTCAATTTGGGTAAGTTGTGATCCTTTCATAAAGAGGCCAATCGTTGAAATTAACGCTACAGAGAGTATGATGCCAACCAAGGTCAAAATGGTTCGTTTCATATTCTTCTTTAAATACCTAGTACCTAATTGCTGATAACTATTAATCAAAATCATTGTCCTCCAGTCTGTGACTTTTTCTCAGTCAGCCGCTGATCAGAAATGATTTTACCGTCTTGTATTGTGATGATCCGATCCGTAGCAGATGCTATCGTGAGATCGTGAGTAATCATTACAATAGTTTGATTGTATTTTTTTGCGGTTAATCTTAATAAATCCATCACTTCTTTCGTATTTCGAGTATCCAAATTACCAGTGGGCTCATCAGCAAGAATCAAATGCGGACGATTAATAAGCGCCCTGCCAATAGAAACCCGTTGCTGTTGCCCACCAGATAGTTCGGAAGGCAAGTGATTCATACGTTCTTGAAGCCCTAAGATATTAATAATTTCATTTAGATATTCCATATCTATAGATTCACTATCCAACAATGTAGGTAAAGCAATATTTTCTTGGACATTTAATACTGGTATCAAATTAAAGAATTGAAAAATAAACCCGACTTTTCTTCTTCTAAATATGGAAAGCTCATTATCTGTATATTTATAAATATCACTGTCCCCAATGAATACCTTTCCTGAACTAGGGTGATCCAATCCACCTAAAATATGCAGCAGTGTACTTTTCCCAGAACCAGAAGCACCAACGATTGAGACAAACTCACCTTGCTGAATTGAAAGATCAATCCCTTTTAATGCATCTACCCTGTTATTACCTTCACCATAACTTTTCACTACATTTTCCATACGTACAACTTCCATATAACCCATCCTCTCCTCCATCAATTATGCCTTGGCATAATTGATGCCGTCGCTTTGCTTTCGGTACAAAAAACATGTGCTGAAAGAAATTAAAACTTAATCTTCTATGTCTACAAAATTTACTTTGTCTTCGCTATCTGGATAAACGCTCTCTATTTCTTTGAATACTTGGTTAGTTTTTTCTTTATTTTTATAATCAAATTTACTACCACTATTTAACTGAAACAATGTGATGATAGACTCTGAATCAGCTAATTCATCATAAGTTTGGTCATTTAGAATAACAAGGTCCATAGGAATATATCCGATCCATGCTTGATGTTTAACATAATGTACAGGTATCATTTGTCCATTCAATTCGATTTCGTTATCCACCATATTTTTATCGTCTAAAGAATAGAGCAAATCCAGTGACCCGGATAATTCTTTAATTTCATGAACTGGTTCTGAAATGATAGACAAACTGTCTGGATCTTTTCTTGCTCTAAAAATTCCTTTCTTAACAAATTGTTCAGCAGTCGTTTTGTTAATAACTGCATACTTTAAATTTAATTCACCTTTTTTTGTTACTAGGAGCTTCATTTTGTAGTCAACTGTTTGTTTAGTTTTATTTTTATACAACTGCTTTACTTTATTGACATCCTTTTCTGTGCCGATCACTAAAATTCCATTAACTGATTGTGGTGGACCTTCAATAAAACGTTTTACTCCAAATCCTATACCGATAAAAATGGCGATAACTAAAACTAAGCCTATAATTTTTTTCATTTTATTTCTCCTCGTATTTACTTGATGTCTAAATTATAGACTAGATATTCTTTATATTTGAATAACTGTTGTCTAACTATTTATTCTCTTTTCTTACTCTTTAGTAAGAATAAACATTTTGCAGGAGGAATTAAGATTGAAAGAGCTTTTGTAGATACTAACATCCTTAAGCCACTAAAAAGTATAATAATATCCAAACATAAAAGGCATAGTTCGTATCGTTTTATTCGATAAAGAGTTTCCTTCATCCTTTATTTAAGGCAAATGCAAAAAACTCCATTTTGAAAAAAATTGAGTCAAAATGGAGTTTTATTAAATTTTTATAAACGGTACGACTTTATTTTCAATTCAAGTTGGCGGGTAGAGGTCGTGTAAAAGCAGAAGAAATTGATGATGTGGTTATCGGGGATTATATAGCCCATTCTTCTTTGTTATGTACGGATACAGCTACCAAATATAAAAAAATTTGCAGCAGTAAAAAACCTCAAACTCTAAACAGTTAATCTTAATCAAAATCAACGAGTAAAAAAAGAGATATTCCACATACAACACGTTAATAACTTCCATCGCCTTTTGAACGGATGGATGGAACGATTTCAAAGCCTTGGTACGTATTATTTGGATAATTACCTCTACTGGTATCGTTAACTTGAGTTACATAAAACTTGGCATTTGAAAATCGGGTAGAGCAAATGTTTATTTCAGCTTGTCAAAAATCTAACTATTTCACTGTTGAAGCATTAAGAAAAGATAAAGAGCACCATTTATTAGATGCTTTTTAAGCGGATTCAGTGCTTTATATTTACAGTACAGATAATTGCGTGCTAATAAGGCCCCCCCTTATCACAAGGAAAGTGGGTTTTGTAAGATGATGTAACAACTTAATCTAATGAATCTAATTTCCCTCTTATATATTTCGCCCGTGCTTCAATATAATCCAATATATACTCTGGTTCCTTATCAAATAAATGGATATCGTCTTTTTTATAAGGATCTTTTTGAATATAAGGTCTTATTAAATTATGCATATCTTGTATTTTTGGTTTCAAATAGTTTACATTAAATTGGTTGTTTAAAATAACTTTTAGCAAGTTTTTGTATTGACTTCGAAATGTTTTTACATCGAGAATTCTTGCGGTAAGCGTATTAAATCCTTCGATTCGTAAATAGTCTTCCTCCATCACTTTCCCGTTTACATCCCTTCCCCATGTTGCATCGTAATCCCACGGGATGACTTCGAATTGCCTAGTTTCGCTATTTTGGTATAATGCGTAATTATGAACAAAACCATCAAAATTTTGGGTGAAAACAGCGCCAGCCAACCAGCTAAGATACTGATTTACATTGAGGTATTTCACAATTTTATTTTCAAATTCTGCCTTTGAAATGGTATTAATTTCAATAATCATTTTTTGTAAATGCAATTCATCTTGTTCTGTCCCATATTTTAGTTCATAGCCAGCTTTAAGTGATTTCTTTATTCCTTTATCAAGATCACTCATCAACGAAAAGTTAGCATCGCCATCAACCGCATAGAATATTGGTCCTTGCGGTAGTTGTCGATTCTTAAGGAAATACTCATCCACTGATTCTAATTCCAAATAAAGCCCCTCATTTTTCCCATTCAATTTCATATTTACAAATTGGGACTTTGGCGATAAGCACCCTATTTCATTGAAAAAATCGAGCGATAGTTTATTTCTTAATAGAGAAGGATCTTTATATTCTGCGTTGATATGAATTTCTTTGGTATTTCTATACGTACTTGGCTTATTAAACGAAATATGATACGACTTTTTTCGAAAATCCCGGATATGGGAGCCACGATAGGCGATATCAATATCATACTTTCTTTTGTTAATCGTTAGCTTGGCAGTGATAGGATCGTCACACCATATATCTTTCCGAAGTTCAATTAAATCTAAAGAATGAATAAAAAGATGATATTCAGGTATTATTATGCCGTTATCCACGCGAATTCTTTCCTTTCATTTTTAAATTATTCGTATTAAAACAAAATGTAAGATTCCACAAAAATATATAGAGTTTATTTTCTCCTTTCGAAAACTATGTGATTGACTCTAACATCTTTAGTGCAACCTCATATATTACGATTAGGGAAAGAAATGTGCAGAGGCATGGGTTTGATTCTTTTTGAAAAAGGAATCTACCTTCTTTCTCTAATAAAGATGAAAGGAGGTTTGGAATATGTCACTTCTTATACAGAATGCAGTAGCATTGGCTAACAACTCAGGGTTAGGTCACTTCATGCACCAGGATCCAATTAGTAACGAACGATGCACGAGCAGGAGACGTCGTACTTCACGAAAACAACGGCGCACAAGCAGATTACGTCGTACTTCGCGAATCCAACGACGCACGAGCAGGGTACGTCGTACTTCGCGAAACCAACGACGCACAAGCAGATTACGTCGTACTTCGCGAAACCTACGACGCACGAGCAGATTACGTCGTACTTCGCGAAACCTACGGCGCACGAGCAGATTACGTCGTACTTCACGAAACCAACGACGCACGAGCAGATTACGTCGTACTTCGCGAAACCAACGACACACGAGCAGATTACGTCGTACTTCGCGAAACCAACGACGCACGAGCAGATTACGTCGTACTTCACGAAACCAACGACGCACGAGCAGATTACGTCGTACTTCGCGAAACCTACGACGCACGAGCAGATTACGTCGTACTTCGCGAAACCAACGACGCACGAGCAGAAACTCCTTTTGGAATGACTTATTTTTTTAAAAACTTCAGGTGATTTTCCGCTATCTGAAGAGTATGACACTTAATGTTATTCAATGGACTATTGAGTGCGTCTGTATAAAAAGTTAACTAGTTTTTACTAGTTAACTTTTTATATGTTATTCCTATCGAAGTCCAAGGTTGAAAGAAAAGTGAAAAGGACAGCTGGGGTGGGTTCCGTCTGATCTTTTCTTTTATGTATATTCTTCGGGATGAATTGTTATCGTTGTGTATTACATAGCATCTATCAGAATTGTTTAACCGTCACGGGATCCTCCTATTCCTTTGTATCTATGAAAACCGGGAAACATTTGATGTCCTATACTAAAATGCATTGGATTTAACACTTTTCACCTCCATTCTGAGGATTTAGTAAAGGATATGTTTAATTAATGAAGAGGCTTAGACTAAGACCCATATTTGAGATCTTTGCATGGTTTGCATGTAATGATTTTGGAGTGTTCCGCAAATCGCTACCTATATAACTACTCTCCAATTGGCATCTAGAACCAAGTATTCATTACCATGTCTGTTGTTATGTGAACTAAAAATGTATGCGATTTCGATTATAGTTGAAAATTCTTCCAGAACGAAGGGGCAGCATTCCTGTAATAAATAAAACTAAAGAAGATATGCATATAGAAGAAATAAATATTAAGATTGTGAATTATTACACTTAAACTCCAATGAAAGAACTTTTTCTGTGGTGAAGTGCTTATTTTTGCGCTTCATGGATGGCTAATGGGGGCTTTATTCCTTACATACACATTCGTTAATAAACCACTTCATGTTTTATATATATTGGATTAGCATGTGTTGTAGCATACGTTCTGATGTGGCGAAATCTAAACTTGATCATGCAATACCCACTACTGCAATGACGCTAGGAGCTAATATGATTTTCCATACAACTTAACTCATTAGAAATAACGGTGTAATGTACTTTTTGCAAGTTGCTATAGGCAATACTCAACAAAAGAGCCTGAGTCGATTCAACCTCAGGCACTTAACATAAATAAAAGAGTTTTAATACATAGCATCCGTCTTTGCGAATTTATCTAGAACCAAATTTAGGATTCTATTAATGATAAAAACCTGCGACAATTTCAAGTGCTTTTAGCGGCTCTTTGATTGAATCAAGTGTATAGACAAGTTTTTCGTCCTGCCAAACAATTATATTTCCTGATTTATAAACATCTAAGCGCGCAAAACCATTTTGTTTTGGAATAGGAAGCATATGTGTTTCTAAAAATTGGACTGCCTGTTTAGCAAGCTTCAAACCTGCTTCTGGATTTTCTGTTCGTGTATGTGTCGCTAATGCCCATCTTCCCTCATTCCAACCAGTCCATAACGAACCAGCTCCAGCATCCTGATAACCTTTAATGTTATAGCCAAGATCAACCTTTTGACCACCATTTTGACTAAAGTTCTGATATGAAATTTGCTCATTTGCTTCTTTAGGATTCTGATATTGCTTTACTACTAGTCTGGCAATAACAGTAGCTGTCTGTGAATTTTTAAGCTTCCTATCATTGATTGGCAAATACTCTTTACTTTCAAAAAATAGTACTTCAACTTGGTTAGCTTCTGCCTTTGTTGTTGCAGTTAAAAATGTACCTTTTGTTACCGGAAGCTCTTTTGGTAAAATTATAGGTAAATTAGTTTTAAGCTGGTCCTTAATATTTTTTAGTGCCCCAGCCTGTGTATTAGATGCTACTGTGTTTCCCTTATTTGTTTTGGGCGGTTCCTGTCGTTCTTCATGTGATTGGCGCTCTTCTTCTTTTGACTTGTTTGGCACGTTAGATTGTTGTTCTTCTTGTGACTTATTCGGCATGTTAGATTGTTGTTCTTCTTGTGACTTGTTCGTCACAGGTTCTTCTTTATCAGAGCATGCACTTATTATACTGAAACTTAAAAGCATGCAGGTGAAAAGTATTTTTTTCATGGCATTGGCTCCCTTTATTTTCTTTTCCTATCCTTAATCAACTGTAACTTTTTGTTATTTAAGCCCATTAATTCAGGCATATCGTAATCCTTATCCTTTGCGGTAAGAAAACCCATTATCTTTCATTTTCAAACCACGAGGAGCAGCTTTGTCATTGATTAATCCGTAAAATACCAAAGTTATTTGAATTCATTACAATCCACATATCCACCTCCTAAAATTATGATTTGGTTATTAGACGTGAATTCATCAGCACAGTTTCATCGTTTTTCAAAAAAATCCAATTTAAGGGTGTTGGATGCTACCATAAAGTTATAGAGCTTTTTAGTTGCTGAAAGAAGTTGAAACTAAACCTATAACTTTTTTATTTGGTTGCCCCTTTTATACCTTAATGTCTGAATTATAGACGAGTTATCCTTTACAGGTTAATGACTATTATCTAACTATTTATTCTTCTATAGTCTGGAACAACAAATTGGACTTTCCAATCTGTTCTGGCTCGTATCGGCCATTTGTTTAATACTTATGATTTTATGGGCTATCCCACAAAAAGAACGGTTCCTGACAATATTTAACAATGCGGAGAACCTTATCATAAGTGAGGTTTTTTATGATGTTTAAAAAAACAGAAATATAAGGTGGATTTCCGCTTAAATTAGTTAAGAGGTAATTATAATTTTATTGATTCTTTGTAACGACAATTGCTATCTTTGTCTAGGTATCGTTTCCCAATTCTTTGTTATGCTTCTCCATTCATCTTTTACTGAATATTATAGGAATACATTAATTAGTTGAGGTGAAATATGGATTTCAATCATTTACGTTATCTTGCAATAGGCGATTCCCTTACTGTTGGTATCGGTACTCCGTTTTTGGATCCTGGATTTGTTGAGTATTACAGATGTCTAAGCCAGCAAATTTTAAAAAAGCGTATTTCTTATCAAAAACATGCAAGGTCTGGAGCAACGACAGAGAATGTTTTAACTATGCTCAATGCCCCGGTTGTTACGGAAGCTGTAAATTGTGCAAATATCATCACGATAACAGCTGGAGGGGATGATTTAATTAACGCTGCGAAAGAATTTATCATAAATAAAAACGAAGAAAGTATAGCTCAAGCTATTAAACTATCAGGGAAAAACATCTCAAAAATAGTAGAAAAAATTCACCATCTCGACAAACAAGATAACTATATTTTACGGCTACAGAATTTATACAATCCCTTTACAGATATTCCTATAGCAGATGAAGCGATTAGAGCGTTTAATTCATTGATTAACGGTTTTGGTCGGGAATTGAATGTTAAAGTAGCTGATATTTATAGTGTATTTAAGGGGAATGAAAAATGTTTATTATCGTCAGGAGGAGTTCATCCTAATAGTAGGGGATACTATCAAATGGCATTAGCTCTTAGTAGAATCGGATATTCCCCTTTATAGGGATAAAGGCCGTTAATCCTTTTTGTTTTATGAGCTATTACTTATTAATTTTCTAGCAAGAGGCTGAGTCTCATTTTCAGCCTTTTGCTATATTATAAAAAGTATCTTGTAAGGGAGTCGGCCATTTCACTCCCGAAGAGACATATTGCACAAAGTTTCTGTCGTAACTTGCATTTTGTTTTCGTTGTAACGGCGGAAATACTCTGTCAAATACTTGTATAAATTTTATCTTTCCCCCTCATCAATTTCAAATTTTCTATTACGAAACAGAAAAGCGACTAAACTACAGAGCAAAATAATGGGTACACTCACTTTATATAAATCTGTAAAACTTTTTGCCACCTCTTTTAATACATTCTCTTATGATATTAATCATTACGCTGAATCGTGATTTCCCTTCTACTTTACCTGTAACCCGCCCTTTCCCCTACACTTGACTTAGAAGATTCTGGATACTATTATAAAATAAAATCCAAACGGTATAAAATGTAAAAAAAGTATCGGTACATGGAGATGTTATCATTTGGATAAACAAACCTTTTTAGCCATGTTTCATTTGCAGGTTTATACAGAATTCAAGTGAAACTGAAATAATTTGAATTTTCGTGGGTGATAATTTGAAAATTTCACTAGAAGAAATAAGCCAAGAATTAGAAGAAGAGATTATTATTAGGTGTCATGAGGTTGATGACGAAATATATGAAATCATTAACAAGCTGAAAACTGAAAACCTTATTTTACTAGGACATCAAAATGATAGTATTCACCGTATTAAGCTTAGTGATATTTATTATTTCGAGGCAGTCGAGGGAAAAGTGTTTATGTACTGCAGGGACAACGTTTTTGAGGTAAAACAAAAACTATACGAGTTAGAGGAATTATGCAAAGGAAAAAACTGTTTTCGCGCATCGAAATCAACAATTTTGAACACCACCAAAATTTCATCTGTTTATCCGACTATAAGTGGTCGATTCGAAGCGGTGCTGGATAACGGAGAACGTACTTTTATATCGAGGCGGTATGTGCCTGTCCTTAAAAATATGCTTGGTTTGTAAAGAGGGATACCAATGAATTTTTTTGAATTTGTGCAAAAGATAATTAGAAATTTCTTTATCATCTTCGCATCCATAATCATGATGATTACTTTGTTGCGACAAATGTTTTATCCTGACATGGCATTTGATTTGAAGTCGATTTATATCATTATAGCATTTTCATTTTTAAGTGCATTAACGGGATTTATTTTATATTCTCCTAATGATCTAAGTGAGAAGAAAATGCGTATAAGGATTATTATTCATTTCTTCACTTTGGAGATTTTATTGATTGTCCTTGGTAGCGCTATTAATCTTGTAACTGATCCATTAGGTGTAATTTTTCTTGCACTGCAAATTGCGGTAATTTATATCATTGTTCGTCTACTGTCATGGCAAAATGATAAAAAAGATGCAAAAAAAATCAATGAAAAACTAAAATTAATTAAGAAAGACTTTGGTGAGTAGTCAAGAAAATCAAGAAGCAGTAGTTATCAGCAACAAATTATTTTACGGTGAGCATTAAAGCTTACCGTTTTTTTGCATCTTATTTGCTTGTGAATACAACTTACCGTTTTTCCATATACATCCTTCCATCCGTTTATTATGATAATTTCATAAAAATTTTTCCAATGAGGTGGAGGAACGACTATGGGAATTTTACTATTATTAATGGCTTTGATTTTCGAGATTGTTTTTGCAATCTACTGCATGACAAATAAGCAAAAACATAAAAAAATAAAGAATTGGATTAGGATTGCTGTATTTATTGTATTTGTAATACTTACTGCTTCATCGGTGATTGTCTGGAGTTTTCGCTGGGTAATGCTTGCTATACTACTTTTCTTATTAGCCGTAAATGGGACAGTATCTCTTATCCTTAAGAAAACGAATATTAAACCATACAAAACTTCTAACATTGTGTGGAAGTCCATTATGATGATATTGATATTTGTATTTGTATTTTCACCTATCATTATTTTCCCACAGCACCCATCACCAAAAGTGACAGGAGAATATGAAGTCGCAACTACTACTGACACATATGTTGACAAGAATCGTATTGAAGAATTCACCAACAAGGGGGACAACAGATTTGTTAATGTAGAATTTTGGTATCCAAAAAACGCAGATGGAACATACCCTCTATTGGTGTTCTCCCATGGCGCATATGGTATCAAGACAAGCAACAGATCTACCTATACAGAGCTGGCAAGTCACGGTTATGTAGTCGTTTCAATCGACCATCCCTATCACTCCTTCTATACTCGTACAGAGGATGGAACAGTAGCTATGATCAGTCCAGATTTTCGCGATGAATTCGAAAAAAATATGAATAAAGGCGTTTACTCAAATGAAGAACGGTACAATATCATTCAAAAATGGATGAAACTGCGAACAGACGATATGAATTTTGTCATTGATACGATCCTTAAAAAGTCGAAAAATGATAAAAACCCCCTTTATCAACATATCAATACAGAGAAAATTGGTGTGTTCGGGCATTCTATGGGCGGTGCAGCGAGTGTTTGGCTAGATAGAGAGCGTAATGATATAAGTGCAGTTGTAAATATTGATGCGCCATTCTTTAGTGAGCTTGTTTATAAGAAAGAAATGGATGATTTTGTAGCTAGCAGCAAAGACTTTACGACCCCGCTTCTTAACATTTATTCTGACGATGTTTGGGGACAGCTTGAAAACAACTCCATTTATATAGCGAACAAACCTAATAATGAACACTTCAAAGATGCATATACTACTCATTTTAAAGGGGCAAAACATTTAAGCTTGACCGATTTACCGCTTTTCTCTCCGATACTGGCAAATATTCTACAAGGAGGAAAAGCCGATATTGATCAATCTTACTGTATTGAAACTGAAAATGAACTAATTCTTAAATTTTTTGACTTTGAATTAAAGGGAATCGGCCATTTCACTCCCGAAGAGACATATTGAACACAAAGTTTCTTGTCGTCGTTATTTAGATATTGTATAAATTTTAATCGAGGAAGCCCATTAACTCTAGAACAAGGTCTAATGGGCTTCCTCTATCAAACTACTCGAATTAGTGTCTTGTAGTGAAACTTATCATAATACTCAAGCTTTTCTAGACCAAACGACTGGATAAATAGTCCCCCTAGAATCATAAAAATCGCTTGGTGCGAATGCTGCTAATAAACTTGCACATAACAAAGTCACTCCAGAAGCAATACTCGTTGCTGTTCGTCCGATTTTATCAACAAGAACTTCTGTCATTTCTCGACTAGAAATTTAATTAAACTAAATTTGCTTTCTCTCCCCTACCGAATATTCCTCATTAGCTACTTTTAAAAGTTCCTTAAATTGATTTCAGATAACATACACACATCCGCTTAATTTGTCACATTCACGTAACATAGGTTCAGTAGTATATATCACGAGGTGGATAATATGAGAGGAATAAATCAAAGGAAATGGCTGAAAAATAAATTCAAAATGATAGCCTCCCTTGGGTGTGCTTTGACAGTAGCACTTGCTGCTGGTTGTAGTTCTTTAGAGCAAGGAAAGACACAGGAAATAAAAGAAGTAAAGGAAATAAAAAAAGATTTTTGGGATGGTCAAAGAAAAGGAACAAATTTTATGAATTCTACTTCTTTACCGGAAAATTATGAAGAGGCGAATAAATTCAATATTGAATTTATCCGTTTAGCACCTGATAAATGGGCAAAAGATAAAGATTTCTTATTTAATGACGAACCTGACCCTAATCCTAATAAGGATTTCTTACTCGGTAATGCAGATCAATATGAGGGAATTGTTGAAGAAGATTTTATAAAGTTAAAAGAGGATTTGAATGCAGCATATACAAGAGGGTCAAAAGTTGTACTAACTGTTCTAAGTCTTCCAGGAAATCGTTGGAGGCAGTTTAATAACTATGAAAATGACGACCGTATTTGGAAAGACTTTAAATATCATGAGCAAGCAGCGCTTTTTTGGAAAGATCTTGCCTTCCGTTTGAAAGATCATCCTGCAGTGGTTGGATATAACGTAATTAATGAGCCACATCCTGAAACAGCTACGGGATATAATGATTTTTGGACAGAGGATTATGACAAATGGTACAACAAATTGGAAAATACTCCTGCAGATTTAAACCTGCTTTATGGAACAATTGTAGATTCTATACGAACAGTAGATTCTGACACACCGATTATATTAGATTCAGGTTTATTTGCCACTCCATGGGCAATTAACTATTTAAAACCAATAGATGACGATAATGTGTTATATGCATTCCATATGTATGAACCTTATGAAATGACAAGCCAAAATCGGAAAAAAGGATTCACATTCACTTATCCTGGCAAGGTGAAGGTTGGTGAAGATCAAGAAGAAAAAATGTTCGATAAAGCTGCATTGAAAGAGTTTTTAGAACCAGTTGCACAATGGACAGAGCAACACAATATATCAAACAACCGGATTATTGCTGAAGAGTTTGGAATTAACCGAATGGTTGGTGGAGCCGATCAATATATACAGGATTTAATCGATATTTTCGATGATTACGGTTGGCACTGGGCATTTTATGCATTTCGTGAAGATACGTGGGAAGGTATGGATTTTGAATTAGGAAATCAGCCAGTCAAGTGGGCATATTGGGAAGCTAATGAAAATGGCGAACTACCGGATAGAAAAGATATAGAAGTTGAAAATTCGATTTGGGCTGCCTTGAAAAAAGGACTGAACAAATAACCTTGTCCTTTTACGCATAGATATAGAAAATATTATTTTATCAGTAGTACAAACCAAAGTTTGTACTACTTTTTTATAGAAATAAGTGAACAAAGTATTCATTAATCGAAATCAATTATGCATTGGCATAATTGCGTCGGGAATCGGCTTTTTGCTTAGGCCTGCAGATGTTTGGACACCCGCTGAAATAAGTTAAAGGTTTTTCATCTAATATTATTCTTTTGTCAAATGACTGTAACATTCCTCTTTTAAAATACAAGTAATAAATTCATTTAAAAAGAGGTTATATTATGAAAAGAATCTGCAAATATAGAAAATGCAAAGTGTCAATAATTATACTAGTAGTTTGTTTAGCTTTACTTTCTGTTTTTTTTATAAGACTATTTCAAAAAGAAAATAGAGAAAATCATTTTATAGATGAAATTGCTCCTATAGCTGTAGAATTAAAGCAACAAACAGGAGGAGTATTTCCGAGTATAACAATTGCACAGGCTATATTAGAATCGAATTATGGCAAAAGTGAATTGGCTATAAAAGCAAATAATTTATTTGGGATAAAAGGTAGCTATAAAGGCAATTCAGTAACAATGCCAACTATGGAATATAAAAATAATAAAAGTTATACAATTGAAACTGAATTTAGAGCTTATCCAGATTTGAAAAGTGCGTTTATTGACCATACTAAATTAATTTTAGAAGGAACGAGTTGGAATGAGCATCAATACTATGATGTTCTTGCTGCAGCGAATTATCAGGAAGCAGCCCATGCTTTGAAAAAAAATCACTATTCCACAGATCCTATGTATCCTGAAAAAATAATTGCTATTATAGAACAGTATAATTTAGGGAAATATGACAATTAGGAGATAAATATAATGAATGTTCTTATCGCTGATGATGAACTAGATATGTTAAAGATTTTACAAAGTTATTTCAAAAAGGAAGGATTTACGGTATTTACGGCTACAAATGGTTCAGAGGCACTTGATATTTTCTATAATCAAAAAATTGATTTGGCCATTTTGGATTGGATGATGCCAGAAAAAGATGGGATTACAGTTTGCCGCGAAATGAAGAAGACTCAAAAAATTAAAGTATTAATACTAACGGCTAGAGATACTGGAGAAGATGAATTTATTGCCTTATCTGATGGCGCTGATGATTATGTAAATAAACCATTTTATCCAAAAGTTTTATTAATGAGGGCGAAAAAATTGTTACAAATGGAATCCATTCAACGAATAAACGATGTTTCATTTGATATTTCAAGCAAACGTGTATGGAGATCTGGAAAAGAATTGATTTTAACAAAGACTGAATTCGAGCTTTTACGTATATTTAGCCAAAATAGAAGACAAATATTAACGAGAGATCAACTACTTGATTTAATATGGGGAATGGACTACGAGGGTGATCCAAGGACGGTAGATACACATATTCGGCGTCTACGTGAAAAAATTGGAGAGGATATTATCCAAACGCATCGTGGTGTTGGATATAGCACAAGGGAATGAAACGAAAAATTGGAACAAAATTAACTATTTATATAACTCTTGTTGTTATCATCACATTTAGCATCTCACTTGCGGTAAGTCAGTTTTTTCTACCAAAATATTATCTTTATCAATTGAACCAAAAAGTAACTAATGCTTTTTCAGTATATCAGGAATTTGAAGATAAGAGTTTGGTGGAGCATCAATTTGATGTAACTATTCTTTCAGTATCGCTAAAAGATAATATTAATGTCCTGAATGAAAATTTAAAACAGCAACTTGCAAGAGAACATATTGCACTTAATAAATTTTGGGTTTCCGAAGAAGTATTACAAAAAGTTAATGAGGATAAAATTGTAGGCAAAGTTTATAATCAAGGAAAACAAAAGTCCAGTTTTATCGCACATTATTCAAAAGATGATAATCAGCTAATTATGATTGGAGCCTCTATGGCTAATTTTATTGATATAGCTTATTTTATTAATCGTTTTAACATATTCTTTTTGATTGCCAGCATCTTAGTGATTATTGTTATTACTGCCTTTCTATCTCGAAATCTAACAAGACCGTTAAATGAACTCAAAAAAGTTGCAAAAGAAATTGGCGAGTTGGAATTTAAACAGGCTGAAATTCGGACCGGAGATGAAATCGAGGACCTTGCAAAAAGTATAAATAAAATGAGTAAGGCACTTGAAAAGGCGCAACAAGATTTATCTAAACGGAACATTGACTTAAAGCAATTTATGATAGGTTTAACCCATGAGCTTAAAACTCCTTTAGCATTAGTTAGAGTATATTCCAGTGGAATTGAAGATGGTATGGATGATGGAACTTATCTTGCAACCATTAACAAGCAAGTTGATAGAATGGAAAAAATAATTACAGATATGCTTTATTTCGCCAAAACAGAAGAAAATGATTCTAATAAAACAAACTTTGATTTAATTATGTTGATTAATGACATACTGAATAACTATCGACATATACAAGGAGAAAAACAAATTTATTTTAAAACTGAAGTTACTGAATTTATACTGACGGCTGAACAAGATAAAGTACATTTCATATTTGAAAATATGATTAGTAATGCAATCAAATATGCTTCTGGAAATGAAATTCAGATTTGCTTTGGTCAAGACAGTGTATTTAAAATTAGTAATGATACCACGCTTACAGATATTTCTAGAATATGGAAGCCTTTTTATGTTGGCGAAAGTTCTCGTGACAAGAACTTTTCAGGTACTGGGCTTGGACTTGCCACAGTTAAAAGCCTTACTGAACAATTAGGATATTCAGTTCAAGCAAGGCTATCTAACGGTAAAATTAATTTTGAAATCGATTTTGTAAATCCTACATTGCATTGATGCATATTAAAATCATAATTTAATTTGATGCGTTCTAAAATGAATTGATACCTGTTGTTGGACTACTCTAATATAATTGAAAAAAAACAACTAATTACATTTTTCTATCTTTTAGATGATGAGTAGGAAAATCCTTAAAAAGCGCGAGAAATCAATTTTAGAAACATTGATTTCCCGCGCTTTTCTGATGTGAAATTTTCCGATTTTTCTTTGAAAATATACTCAAATATCAAATACATATTCTTGAACTGCCTAGCAAATTGCAGCAATTAATTAGTTTCTTCATTCGCATCTTTGGAGTAATTATACTTAGAACGATCAACTGGCGTATAATCTGTTGGCGTATAGAATCTCAATAAGTCACCATTCACGACTTTATCAGATAATTCCAATTTACGATCTACTTCATTTTTGATAGTTTTCGCAAACTCTAATTGACTATCATCTAGTAGTAAACCTGTTTTATTGTCATAAAATTTCCCATTAATTGAATTAATCGTTGGACTGACAAAACCGCCATTTCTAAATGGTACAACTTCATCATGCTCTTTTGATAGTAAGTCTGAACCAAATTGAACAAATTTTTGCGTATCAATTCCTAGTAAATGTAATAACGTTGGGAGAAGGTCTGTTTGGCCACCATAAGTATGGTCCGTTCCACCTTGCATTCCTGGAACATGTATAAATAATGGTACGCGTTGTAAATTAGCACTTTCGTATGGTGTAATTTCTTTTCCTATGACTTGTTCCATCGCATTATTATGATTATCTGAAATACCGTAATGGTCACCATAAAGAACAATCATCGAATTATCATATAAGCCTAATTCTTTTAATTGATTGAAGGCTTGTTCGATTGCTTCATCTGCATAACGTGCTGTTTGGAAATAATTATCTACACTTGCATCTCCAGTATCAGCTTTATTAATTGTTACTAAGTTTTGATCCATTTTATATGGAAAGTGGTTCCCTACCGTAATTAATTTCGTATAAAAAGGTTGTGGTAACGAACTTAACATACTTTCAGATTGGTTAAAGAATGGTTTATCTAACAAACCATATTCAGCCATGTTTTCTGAAGAGTTCGTGTCATAATAACTAGCATCAAAGAAGTGATCAAATCCAAATGATTTATAAATCTCATTTCGATTCCAGAAGCTTCCGTTATTACCATGGAATACAGCAGATGTATAACCATAATCTTTTAAAATACTAGGAGCTGCTTGATACGTATTTTGTGCTTTTGTAATATAAGCAGACCCTTGTGGTAACCCAAATAAAGAATTTTCCAGCATAAATTCTGCATCGGAAGTTTTACCTTGACCTGTTTGATGGAAGAAATTATCAAAATACATTGTATTCTTATCTTTTGTTAATGAATTTAAAAATGGTGTAACTTCTTCACCGTTTAATTTATAGTTGATCAGGAAGTTTTGGAATGATTCTAAATGTAAATAGATAACGTTCATTCCTTTTGCTTTACCAAAATATTCTGCATTAGGTTTGGCGTAGTTGGATTTTGTATAGTTCATCACTTCTGTAATATCACTACTATCCGCCAAAGCTCTCTGTGAAGATGCTTTCATCGTTTCTACTGAATCATAAATTGTATAGTTATACATTCCTAAATATTTCACAATATAGTTTCTATCAAAACCTCGACTTAATAGTTGCGGACGGTCAGATTCAGCTAGTCCTAAATTTAGGATTGATATTGCTAATGCAAAAGTAATGATTGCCGTTGCTTTTTTATATCCAAAACGATTGCTATCTTTTTGTATTTTTCTTGAGAATCGTAGGTAAAACATTACAAATACATCCACAAAGAACAAGAAATCATAAGGCTTTAGTAAAGAAAGAACACTACCACCTAAATCTCCGAAGTTCTGCGTTTGTGTAACTGTAGGTAATGTAATGAAATCACTAAAAAATCGGTAATAAACAATATTGGCATATAAAACAATAGACATCAGAGTATAAACTACAACTAGTGATGTATATTTTCTCTTTCCTCTAAATAAAAAGGCAATTCCTAGAAATAGCATTGCTGAACCTAGTGGATTTATTAGTAAAAGGAAATGTTGAAGGAATCCTTCTACTCCTAGTTTAAATTGTGCTGTTTGAGCGATGTATGTTTTAATCCATAACATTAAAACAGCTAATGCATATATCCCTAAAAAGTTGTTTAATAGGTTATCTTTTTTACTTATTAAATTTTTCATTTTGCACCTCTTTAACTTAATCAATTATGCCTCGGCATAATTGCGTCCGGAATCGGAAAGGAGTGCTTGCACAAAGCACTCCTTTCCGATTCCGTGACATCCGCCGGAGGCTTTAACTTCTTTCAGCGGGCGTTTGGACACCCGCTGAAAGAAGTTAAATTTAAATCTAGATATATATTAACTTAGTTTATAAGTATTTCATTTTAAAAATTGTTACTTCACAATAGTTTTTTTCACAGCTAGTGTAGCTTACTCCCCATTTAGACTTCTGTCAAGCTATAAAATAATACGTACATTTCTATCCATTATTGCAAACACGTTCCATAAAAATCCCCCGCTTATGTTCGTATTACATTTACGGAGTATTTAAACCATTGTAATACCTCATTACTCATTGAATTGTTTATTCATATTTCCTACTTTCATATAATTCGGAAATAAAAGAGACGTTGCGATAGCAGTATTTTTCAGTTTTCGTTTATGGATGGCAATCTTCAGATGCAAAATATAATTGTTTTAGTTTACTATTACCTGTGTTGCACTTTAGGCCGAGTGACCTCTAATTGAGTTTTTCAACAATAGTAATTCTAAAACATAATCTTAGTTTTAACAATTAATTTTGATGACATGTACCTTATAATTTTGTAAGTTTTTATGCCTCGGCATAATTGTGTCCGGAATCGGTTTTGTGCTTAGGCCAGCGGATGTTTTTTGCGCGAAAGCGAAGCGTAGGAGTATTTCTGTTTTCGAACAATATAATTTGTGAATCGTTTCATCTACTTTTTCTACTATTTGAGCTAGCTCTTCTAGAGTTAATTCTTCTTCGCTTTCTCGTTCAATTTCAGGTAGTATCTCTTTTTCAAACAGCTCGTTGTATAGTTGGTTCGATTTCTCTATCAAGATACCATGAAATTTTTTCGATGGATTTCTTCCAAACGAACGTAAATTTATTCGCATTTGCCTTGGAGAAGGCAATATCATTATTAGCGCTACATCTAAGTAAAATTAGTTGATTCATCACAATCACCTATCGTTGTAAATAGCCAGTCCACCGAAGCAAATAAAAAGCCCAGCAAATTATGCTAGGCCGTCACCATTTATTCTTCCTCTTCAAGTAAAATAACACTTTCTAAATTATTTACAAACCTTCTTAATTCTTTTGCTAATTCATTATTTATTTCACCAGCTTGATACCATTCATTTATAAGATTTCTTTGTGCTTCAATTGCTATTAAGGCTAAGTATTCTTTTTGTTCTTCCTGTATTGAAGTATCCATTTTATAAGATGAATATTGTAAGTGACGATAATACATCTCCACTTTTTGCGCAATATCTAAAGAAAATTCTTCCGTTTCTTGAACATGCTTTATAATTGATGATGACACATAATTTGTTAAATCTTTTTTTACAGTATCAATTTGTTCTACAACATTGGCAGGTAATTTGCTCATCTTCCGTTCACGTATAAAATAACGTAAACGACGTTTTAGCAAAGTAAATGTTCGGTTATTTAACGAATCTTTTCTTTCTTTAAATCTATACTCGATTTCATGTTGAATTGATCCATTTAATCCATGATCAGCCATATATTGATTCGTATAAATTATTTCTAATTCCAACCCAATTTTTCGAGCTTCCAGTATTTTTTGCTTGTATGCTTGAAGTGCTTCTTCAGACTGTTCTCGCTCAATATTCAATAACATCGCGTTATATTGATTCATTAACCTTAGCGCTACAGGAGCATTCTCTTCAACCGTTTCAAGTTGAATACTATGAATGGCATGTCTGATCATTTTTCGTTTTTCATCAATTAAATTGGACTGTTGGGCTATTTCTTGAGTGTTTAATAAAGGTAAAAATATAGTAGCCATTACTAAGGTGAATAAAATAACACCTGCAGCTAAAAAGATGAGCAATGATCGTTCAGGAAATAATTCCCCGCTATTTGTTAATATCGGTAATGATAATATCCCTACCATTGTGATAGTTCCACGTACTCCAACAAGTGTTGTAACAATATGATCCTTGATTGTTGTTATTTCTTCGCTTTTAAATATTTTTTTATCCAGTATATTAAAGAACATCGTCCAAATAAAACGGATCAATAATACCATCAATCCAATAGCTAGTACATATAAAATAAGTACGCTATTGTGCATTTCCTCACTTGCGAGTATAGAATTTGTGGCAGAAGGTAGCATCAATCCAAGTAAAATAAAGATAATCCCATTTAATGTAAAAATAACGATAGACCAAACATTTTGCGTTACCACTTGTTCCTGTGCAATGATACTTTCTGTCTTTTCTTTAATAATTGTTGCAACAATTCCTCCTGCTACGACTGCAATGACACCTGATGCATGAAATAATTCTTCTGATATGAAAAATAAAAGAAAGGGTGTTAGAACTTGTAGCAAGACGTAAAATGTTATATCCACAATTCCTATACGCCGGATACGAAGACGTATCCAAAATAATACTAATGCACCAAATACCCCAATAAATGCACCTATAAAAAACATATAAATAAAGTCATTTGTTGCTGAATTCAACGAAAAATAACCTGTTACAATCGCCGCTACTGCATATTTAAACGCGATTAACCCGGATGCATCATTGATTAAAGATTCCCCGCGAACTAAATTCATAATACGATCTGGAATACGAACTCGTTTGGCGATACCATTTACGGCCACTGGATCAGTAGGCGATAAAATAGCCATTAAAGCAAAGGCAGCCGCTAAAGGAATCGATGGAATCATCCAGTGCACAAAAAGGCCACCCACAATAGTCGTTAATAATACTAAGATAATAGCGTTGCCTAAAATCGGTAATCGCATTTTCCATAATTGTTCACGAGGAAAATGTGCCCCATCATAATAAAGTAACGGTGCAATAAACAATAGCAAAAACCATTCTGATTCAATCTCAATGGTGAAATTCTTTGCTACTAAAGCAACTATAATTCCAACTGCAATTTGAATGAGAGCAATCGGAATGAAGGAAATATAATGTGCCAGAACATTTGTCACTAATAATAATACAAGTAGCATTAATATCGATATTAAGATCTCCATGCACGGTCTCCTTTTTATAAAGAATTGCCTTCAATTTTTCAAAGTCAACCAAATTTTAGCCGACTAATCCCCCTTTTACACATATTTGCAGTAAAATTCAGCTTTTTCAACAGTTAGTATTTGTTCACAGACTGTATTTACATTTTTCCATCATCAGGTATTCTATACGCTACGAGAGGTAATGTTAAAGCCGTTTCTTTATAGCGAAACGGCTTTTCTATAATAAAAATAGTAACAAGGGTCACTTTTTTGAATCAAGAATAAACATCGACGCATCTTGTCCCATGAATATTTTATTTCCTGTGTAAAAAGTTTTGAATTGAATATTCCTATACCCTATTTTAGTCATAATGTCGGTTAGCTCTTCGGGATTAAATCCGTTATGAACAATATCTGAAACTACATTTTCATTTTTATTAAAATCTACGATCAGTAGATGTCCTCCTTCATTAAGAACATCAAATAATCTTGATAAAACTAATTCAACATCATGAATATGGAGTAGAACCTGAGCCATAAAAATATAGTCGGCACGTAAATCCGTTATACTTTCCTTTTCAATATCAAAGCATAATGTATCTACATTCTGAATATTAAAATTAGTTACTTTTTGCTTTATTTGATTAACCATGTTTTGTGATGTATCCAGAAAAAGCATAGAATTAAACTCGTTTAACAAGTTCATCCCGACAAGACCAGTTCCACACCCAAAATCAATAGCATTCTTACTTTTAGCGTCAACTAAATAATTACTGATGGCATCTGATGATACCTTTGCAATTTGTATTCTTTCAGGAGTGTCATATATATTAGCTATCATTTCAAACTTATCAGTATTACCCATTATTATCTCTCCGATCAGACTAAATAAACAACCTAAATAATAAGATACGATTCTGTAAATAATATTTCAACTAATTGCTTCGTTAGTGACAGTCGTAAACTTTAAAATTCGACTCCTTTACATGCGGCGCCAGTCATGCTTTTGAGAATATAAAGATGAGACGTATTAAAATAACCCACCCTAATGTAAATTCTCTCAATTTCGAGTGACTCATCCCCCATTTGTTCAGTTTGAGCCCCATTTATATTTACCTTTAAATAGCCAGCAATTTCTTCGCCGTCATAGATGACATAGGATTCCTAAAAAATGTTAGATAATTCCTTTTTCAGTTGTTTATCATTGAATGCCTTTTCTATATAAACTTTCATATTTTCAGATGAATTCGGATCTTTAAATGTAGCATGGAATGTTTCGATACTTAAATCTTGTAGTTTTTTTAAATCTTCTTGTTTCTTAAATCTAACGGGATGAGATTTATTATGAAAAAGTGAAATAAAAAGATTCTTTTGATGCACACTTTCGGAGTACCGAACGCCAACAAAAGAATCTTTTTATAACTCATTTATCAAAAATTCTAAAATCACAAGGTTATTTTAATAGAACCCCCCCTATTTACAAAATTCCATTCAAAGCATTTTTTGATCCACTACCAATGATTATTTTTTTCGTTTATGTCCATAATTTCCGATTAGATAAATAATGGCGCTATTACATGCGGAATTAGTATATGCAACACAAAGTCGGTAGAAAAGTGAGCAATCATAGCCGACTCCAGCCCCTTTTTCCAGTAGAGCCAACCATAAATAACGCTGAGAGAGCCGTTAAGCAATACCGCCCGGAAGATTACGTCACTGGTGATCGCGGTCATCGCGCCCGTGATTCCGAGATGACCGAGGCCAAAAATCACCCCTGTTATAATTATTGCCAACCACACGCCGATTTTAGTTGGGCCTCCATCTTTCGCCTTTTTGATTTTGGAAGCAATCCAAACCAAAAGCGTCATCAAAAAAAGCCGGAATAATATTTCTTCTGCCGTACCGCCATAGAAAATCGCAAGCGCGGATTTCCAAACCGGCACCGCCATTTCTGCCTTCATCAGTTCAACAGACATATTCCAGAACGGGATGCACAGTAAAACGACAAGCACACCGCCCAAAATGCCCCAAAGGACAGATGAACCGAGTATAGATTTCAAATAGCCCTTTCGCTTTTCACCGCCTGTAATTCCCTCCAAAATCGGTGCGCCAAATCCAATATGTCGCGCCAAAAGCAATCCGAAAAAGCTTACCAGCGCACCCAACACCAGTGTTTGTGCTATCTGCGCAGGTATGATGATCTGCATAGGCGCGTTATCTGGCAGTTGCACAAGCGCGTACGTAAACGGCATAACCATTACGCCCGTCACGACGCTTACGGCAGTAAGTAGGAAGAATAGCTTCCAGTTGATTATCTTTTTCATGAGCCAGTTTCCTCCTAAGAAATTATTACATGCCTATTGTTAATAAATAAAACTAGCTATTGTTATTTACCTCCTGATGACTATTACAATACCGAATGAATCCAATCGGAAATATCATTGATCACTTGTTGATCGACATGTTGTGCAACCTTATACTCTTTTTTGGCTTTTCGTATCTCTCCATAAACAAAAGGCATGAAAGCATGATTCAGGTTTGGATAAAGTTTATACGTAACATTGGATCTATCTCCCAATATTCTTTTATAACCATTAAAATCCTTTTCCACTGATACATGGAAATCTTTTTCTCCTTGCAGAATGAAAAGGGGCTTATTTAATACATTGAGATAATTGGCAGATGGATGTTCGCCCATTTCTTTTAGGTAGTAGGCTCTAACATGTCTTCCTAAAACTTTCGTGGATTTTGCTTCTTCATCACTTAGGTTATAGATGTTGTCAAACTTTGATGATAAAGCTGCTATTTGTTTTCTAGCAATCCCTTTCAAAAGCTTATTCAATGAATGCAAAACTTCGTTATTTTGATCCATTAGAATTTCTTCAAATTTGCGTGGAGACCCACCCATAATAATGATTCCAGCAAAATTACCGCCTTCTGCATCAATTCGCGGAGCTAACATCCCACCTAAACTATGACCGATAATAAATATTTTATTTGAATCTATACGTGCATCTCTTCGCAAAAACTCTGCAGCAAGGATCGCATCTTCAATGGTTTCTTCTTTTACTGTTAATGCCGTATCATTTCTCATTTCTTTGCCATACACGAATGTTCTTTTATCATATCGCAGTACTGCAATTCCTTTTCCAGACAAACCATCAGCAATATCCTTAAAAGGATGAATGTTTCCGATTTTTTCATCCATGTTGCTTGGACCAGAGCCTTGAACCAATACAACTGCAGGAACTAATCCTTTTGTTTCATCAGGAATGGTCAATATTCCATTCAGTGGGTACATTGTTTCAGCACCTAAAACAAGTTTTTCATCAGTCATTATGTTACCTCCTTAAATTGACAACCAATAGATAAGTGAATGCATCAAGTTGACCCTATCAGTTCAATTTCAAATTTGAGCTTTTAGTTTTTCAACAATACTTTTGTATTTCGGTTCATTGTGCAAAGGAAAAAATGCAGGAGTTTCCACAACACTTTGCACGATACTTTCTTTTATTATCTTTTCGTCTCTAGGAGCTTCAATATCATAATCCTTCAGCCAGTTCTCAATACTGTCAAAAAAGGAATCTCCTTTCAATTCGTACGGTAAAAGGAGGTTCGTACAAATGTAAGTGTATTTTTCGAGCATTTCCAATGCTTTTTCCGGTTTATTTTGCATCATATAACCTTGTGCTGCGGCCAAATATAGCAACGACACCAAATTAGGGTCCAGTTTTTCAACTTCAAAGACTTTTGAAATTTCGATAAAACGTTCAAGTGCCAGTTCAAATTTTTCAGGTCGATTGGCAACCAACAGCAAGTATGAATGTGCCGGCGCAAGAAGGCCGTGGAGATGTTGATACAGACTGACCTGTAAAGCTTCCTTTGCCTTCTCCATATCTCCGGTCATTTGATAGACTTTGGAGAGTAAAAAGTTATCACTAATCGGCGGCTTCATCGTTTCGTCAAGCAATTCCAAAGCTTCCACCGGTTGATTTAAGATGATATAACATAGCACTTCCAATGAATTTGCTTGCTTCCCGATCCAAATATCATCACTTTCCTTCTTAATCCGGATACATAAATCAATGGCCTCCTGTAACAGTGCTTCCTGCCTTTCTCTTTCTGTAGCAAGGACAAAATGATTGATAAATAATTTGGCCATTTGCAGTAGCAGGGGAAAACAAGAGTAATATTTCTTTATAATTGCACGACATTGGTCAAGTACTTCATCAAAAGGCTTGCTGCTAAAATCCTCAGCCAGTCGGGAGTACGTTTTCTTTATATCCTCTTTTGTCATTTGCGGGAGATAGCCAATGAGTTCATCAATGCTTATATTAAAATAGGTTGCCAATTCGGCAGCAGGGTGATATCCGGATAGCTTTGAGCCGTCTCCCATTTGGATACGGAAGCCTTCGATATACCGATATACTCAGCAAGTTTATCCTGTGTGATACCTTTTTCTTTTCTTTTTGCTGTAATAACTTTTGCAATACTTATTTCTCTCATCATTTTCACTCCCTATACTGTTATTAAAATGTATTTTACCGTCGATTCCAATGGAGTTCTATTTTATTTTAATAGATAAAATCAACTGTTAGGCAACAAATCCATTGATACACAAAAATTCGTTCAGCATACGTAAACACTTTTTGTATTCCAACCGTTGGCTAAGAGAATTTAGTGTTATTGAATTGGCTATGTCATAAAAAAATAATCCCTATTAGCAATAATACTTGGTTGGAGTGTAAATTCACGGAATTATGTTAATAGAAATGGTTGATGGGGATTTTTGACCACATCCTATAATTGTAGAAATGATATTGTCTAACGTACGCTCAATTCCACGTTAGTAAAGCACAACTTGGCGCAAAATTGTTACGTCTTAATAAAAGTAAAGGTTGGTTAGTTCCACCGCCATTACATGTAGATTATCCGGAAAGATAATATTTATTTAACCTGACAATCTGTCTCCCCCGTTTTATACTGGGGGTTTTTTATTAATAAAATGTATAACGAGGTAATGCTATAGACATATTTTCATGGTAATCAAGATTACAAAGTAAATTCCCACACAAGCTTTTATAACTAGTAATAGAATCATAGATGGTAATAATAAATTTATTCCTATTGTTTTGAATGACTCGAAGCGAGATACGATCGAGGAAATTTTAGAAGCCTTTAATGAGGTAGTTAAGGCATGTCATCAAACAGAAGCAGATGATAAAACAAATAACTAATTACATAGTTATTTGTTTTTATCAAGAAGAAAAGGTTCTTTTGATTTACATTTCGGAGTACCGAATGCCAACAAAAGAACCTTAAATTAAGTTGTTTTTTATATAGTTTTATTTAAATTCACTCTAAATTCTTGATTTCACTGCATGTTTTAAAAAAGATTGCATTGGTTACTTTGAAGCTATTTTAGTAACCATTTTTAGTATCATATAACTTATCTCAAGCTTTTCTTGACAAAATGACAACTGGAATAAGGATTAAAGATAATAGACCTCCAGCTAAAGATAATGTTGCATAGCTTGCATTAGCTACTATCCTACTTGAGAGAGCACCACCAGAAGCTCCTGCTAGTGCAACTAAAACGTCTATTTTTCCTTGTGTTTTTGCTCTAGTGGAAGGTTCAGTTGAATCAACTATTTGTGCAGTACCACTAATTAAGCCAAAGTTCCACCCTAATCCAAGTAAAGAAAGAGCAATGATTAAAAGAACCATAGAATCGCTCGGTGCAAATGCCGCTAATAAACCAGCAAATAACAAAGTCACTCCTGAAGCAATACTCATAGCTGTTCGTCCGATTTTATCAACAAGAATTACTGTTACGAGCGATGGAAGATACATTGAGCCTACATGGAATCCTATAACAATTCCTACTTCCGATAAACCATGACCATGATGTTTCATATGTACTGGTGTCATAGTCATGATAGCAACCATTACAATTTGAGTAAGTACCATCACCGTTGCACCTACTGTAAGACCCCTTTTATTTAGAGCTTTTTTATTTAAGGATTCTGCCTTATTTTCATGCTCATTTTTTTGTTTGTGCGCTTCTATCATTGTTGCAATTTCTAATGGATCAGGACGTAACATAACAAAAAGAACAAGACCTGCTAAGATATATGCTGCTGCTGATAAGATAAATGGACCCGTAAGCGCCGGCACACCAATAGAAACAGCAAATTTACCCATAAAATCTACTAAATTTGGCCCTGCCACAGCCCCAAGTGTTGTTTAGTAACCATATTACAAAAAGTAATAAAATTCTTTTGTTGTGGCACTTTAGTAGTCTCTTGTCTGAAACCCAATGTCTTACCATTGAATGATCAAGTTCTAATTCTATCGCTACTGTTTTATAACTTATAATTATTACTTTGGCTTGTTCAACTAACCAGCACGTTAGTGAAATAAGAAATCTTATTAACTTTAAAGCTAATAGGATTTCTTATCAAACTTTATTTTAAAACCACACCAACAAAGTGGAAGGCATTTAGTTTTATTATGAAAAAATGATGGAGTAAATGAAAAACCAGTCCCGGATTTCAGGACTAGTCTTTGGAATTACTTATTTATTCTTTATTTGTTGCGATTACACGTGGTTCCGTCGTACTATTTGATGCATCAGTAACAATAACTGCATTTTGTTCTTTGCCTTTATTTGTTGCGATTACCTGTGGTTCCGTCGTACTATTTGATGCATCAGTAACAATAACTGTATTTTGTTCTTTGCCTTTATTTGTTGCGATTACCTGTGGTTCCGTCGTACTATTTGATGCATCAGTAACAATAACTGCATTTCGTTCTTTGCCTTTATTTGTTGCGATTACATGAGGTTCCGTCGTACTATTTGATGCATCAGTAACAATAACTGTATTTTGTTCTTTGCCTTCTTTCAGCGTTGGTGGCTCTTGGCCAGTTGCCGCAAAGACGGTCATCCCTCCAATGACTAATGTACACGCTAATGCTGTTCCTAAAACCGACTTTTTCTTTAAGGTCATAATGGACACAATCCTTTCTTCAATCCCATTTTTACTAAAATGATTACAAAGCGGCGTAACCTTATTGGTTTCATCTGCCATATTGATGAGAGATAATGCATATGCTGACTTTGCCTTATCTCCAAACTGTCTAATAACCCTTTCGTCGCAAGACAATTCAATGTCTCTGTTTACTAAAAAATACATAAGCCAAACTAAGGGATTAAACCAATGCAAAGCTACCATAATCGTTAAAATTACTTTCCACAAAACGTCAAAGCGTTTAATATGAATTAATTCATGCGTGAGAATAAACTGAATACTTGCAGCATCTTCCCAATTTGTTGATTTCGGCAATAAGATGACTGGTTTAAAGATTCCATATGTTAACGGGGTTTTAATTCTATCTGATACTGCAATTTGAATCGTTCTTTTTAATTTATGATCGTTTAGCCATCGATCGAGATACTCATTATTCTTCACTGGGATGGCAGTTTTAAATTCTTTATAAAATCTAACATAGGCCACTATAAAGAATAGCAAAACTCCGATACCCCCACATGCCCAAAGGTACTGGACGGAATCGCTTGTCATCACAAGCAAAAGCTGATGAGAAAATGCGTTTGATGTTTGTGCGATTTCGATTGTATGGTGCATACTTTCCGAATCATTTGAGTGAGTGAGCGTAACAAATAAGTTTTTCAGTATAGGCTGTATGCTCAACTTTGAATAAAAAGAGTAGGGGATGAGTAGTTTAAATGCAACGAATCCCCAAAGAATTAAAAATGTTTGCTTTGGCACTTTATTTCTTACTAACATCCTCATCAATAACACAATGATGAGGAGGAGAGATGCGTCTACACTCATGTTGAGAATACTCATATCATAATTCCTCACTCAAGATCTTTAACAATTTGCTTTAATTTTTCGATCTCACTCGCGGACATGTTTTTCTTGTCTAGTAAGGATGCGAATAGTAAAGATTTAGAACCATTAAATATTTTATCAATCAATTCCGTCGTTTCTTGTTCTTGTATCTGTTCTTTTCTGATGATTGGATGACAGATAAAGTTAGGTTCAATTCTTTCAATGGCCTCTTTTTTTATACATTTTTTTATGACGGTATAGGTGGTATTTTTATTCCAACCTATTCGTTCGTTTAACATTTGTGAGAGCTGTTTAGCTGTCAAATCGCCTTCTTCCCATAAAATATTCATGACTTGTAATTCCGAATCAAACAATTTAACTTGCATACGCGCATGCTCCTTTTCTTAAGTGGACTATTGCAATAGTTTGCCACACACTAATACTACTGCGATAGTCTGTAATTGTCAAGACTATTGAGATAGTCTGTGGAGAGAACCCATTTTAAGGGCATAAAAGGTTATAAAAATAATAACCAGGTACTCATATAAAAATTATGAGCACTTGGTTATTTTGATGAAAAATTCCTCTATTCACGTTTTACATCTTTACACTGAAAGCTGTTTCCATTGTCACTTGAAGTACAAATTACATTTATTTTTTTCAGTTGACGCTTTCTTTTTCACTCTTTTTTTTGTTCAAAATTCACATAAAATTTTATTTGCGAGTTACTATTTTAATGTCCTTGATGGTAAAAAGACAATAAAATTTTTAATTTAAAACCTAATTAGGACGGGGTTAAAATATAGTTGTTTAATTTTCGATATAATATACTTTACAATACATAAAAATATAACAATAAAGTCATTTAAAAATCTAAGGTTTATTCAACAATGGCGCCCGATTGTTGAAGATCAATAAAAAAATTCTTGAAGCCAGGCACATGCTTATTGAGTTATAGCCACCGTTAACTTAACAAATCTTGATAAATGAGCTTAGTTAAGATTTATTTCTTAAAGAATACCACGGGGAGCAGCAGTTAATCGTGGTTTTTCTACATCAATTTTGAAATAAACATTGTTGCAATGCCAAAGTAAATAATTAAGGATAGTATATCATTTAGTGTTGTAATTAATGGACCAGACGCCACTGCTGGATCGATTTTAAATTTATATAAGATTAAAGGAATAATGGTCCCAGCTAAAGTCCCAATAATTAGAGTCACAACTAATGAACTTCCAACAACTAAACCTAAAACCGGATTTCCTTGCCAAATATAGGCTATAATCGAGATTAATATTCCACAGGTAATGCCAATAATCAATCCAACTTTAAGTTCTCTAATAATAAGTTTAAAAACTACTCCTTTATTAGTATCGGTAGTAATTAGACCTCTTACTACAACAGCTAATGATTGAGTATCCGTATTTCCAGTCATACCAGCAATCATAGGCATAAAGAACGCAAGTGCGACAACTTTGGATAATGTTTCCTCAAAACCACTAATAATGGTCCCTGAAACTAATCCGATAAATAAAAGTAAAATAAGCCAGGGAAGTCGGCGATACGCAGCCACGTGTGCCTTCGTGTCAAAATCAATGGCTTTACCAGATGCCGAAAGTTTTTCAATATCTTCGTTTGCTTCCTTGATAACAACGTCAATAATATCGTCAACTGTTACTATTCCTACTAATTCATTATTTTTTTCAACAACAGGAATTGATAAAAAATCATAACGCTCTATTACACGAGCTACTTCTTCTTGATCCGTTTCAACAGAAACGGAGATCACTCTGCTATACATAATATCCTGAATCTTTTCAAATTCATCACTTATTATTAAATCTCGATAGGATACAACACCTACTAATTTTTTATCATTATCAATTACATATAAATAGTTAATCGTTTCCGAGAATTCTGCAAATGTTTTAAGTTTATCAACTGATTCTCGAATAGTATAGTGTTGAGGAATCCACACAAAACGGTTTGTCATTATTCGTCCTGCCGTTTCAGGAGAATAATTCATTATATTTTGAACAATTTTTGATTCTTCTTGCTTCATACCTGAAAGAAGTTCTTCAATTTTATCAGGAGATAGGTTTTCTAACAATGAAGCTAAATCATCATTATCCATTAAATCCATTACCTGTCCTGATTTTTCGATCCCTAATTTATTAAGAACTTTTAATTGATGTACTTTTTCAAGCTCTTGAATGAGTTCAGCGATTTGTTCAGGAGTAAGAAACAATAAGAAACGTGTATGATGTTTTTCTGGTAACCCCTCAAAAATCCGTGCAATATCATAAGGTTGGAGTTCCTTTAATATTGCTTGGAACTCTTTCTGTTTTCCTTCTTTTAATGCCTTAATAATTTGAAGCGTTATTTGATCTTCTGGCATGTTTTTAATCATTTTAACAACCACTACTCCTTCATTGAGGAATAAAAGAATATTCCCCCAACGATAAGACATTCGTTAAGAAAGATAATTTAAAATTCCTCATGGATATTCTGTGTATTTAGTTCATTTTTATAATACTTCGAGTCTGGTTCTGAATAGTTATCCATTTTCCTCACCTCACAAAAAAATAAAACACCTTCATAACGAATGAAGGTGTTTACACGGTACTATATACGTACATTGATTGCACAACAAATTAATTGTAGCTAATCTACTCCTCCATTCATAGAGCTTTAGCACTGTGTGGCATAGGACAGAGCCAGCTACATTAAAAACCACCTTATGTCGATGGTTTCTGTTGACCCATTGGCGTCTTTCGACATTTTTGGGCAGTAGCATATCTCCTACACAGGAGCCTCTTGAAAAGGGATATTTTTTTAGATTGTTTCCAAAATCTCTTTTGCGATTTCATCAAGTTCTTCTGCGAGTTCATTATGTGTAGGTGTTTCAGCAACTCTTGTTAAATACTCTCTAAACTGAACTCTTGACTCTACTGGCAATTCAATAACCAAAAAGTGTAAAATAAACCACTTCCAGTTTTCGTCATCTGAAGATAAAACATCTTGCACATGTGGGACAATTTCTTCTGGAAAAGTTAATAGTAATTCTAATACGCTTGGTGCTACTGGCCAATTCATATCTTGAATCCATTCAAGGAGGTTAGGCAGTAAAGGCAATATTTTATCTCTATCCATTTTTTCAATCATTTCTACTCTATCATTATCATGCTTATGTCTTGGCAAAAGATATTCAAAGTTTTCCATATGCATCTCTCCCTTAGATTTTTATACATGGCAATCTATTTATTGTATCAGTCTTTATTGAACTAATCTGCGCCGTTAGTTCAATAAGAAAAAAAGAGCTGCCTACGCAACTCAATGATCTTCAAGTAAAGCACCCCGTTCGTTGAATAAGGAAAATACTAAGGTTACTTTTTCATACCGATGTATAGTAGGTGAGATGAAATCCCTAGAATATATGGGTCTGTCGCTTTTTCTTTTATTAAATTAATGATTTTATTTACTTCCTCTTCACCCTTTCCTTTCCAGTAATTCCAACTATCGTTGTTTAAAATAACTCCTGGATTTGAACCAATTAAATCTAATAATGTTTCAAATCCTTGCGATTCCATAAAAGGTTTTATGTCCTCAATATTAAAATAATACGCACCTGTAAAACGTCCCTTATCTGCATGATTAAAGCAACCTGTTTGAGAAAACTGAATTATGTTATCCAAGTTATCGTTTGGTCTCCAATTCTCTGGAAATAATAGGGATGTAAGTATGTGTCTAATTCTTGGCATAAAAGCAACAAAAACCAGCCCACCCTTTTTTGTCACTCTTTTTAATTCTTTTACTGCCTTAATACGGTCATTTTCCTTCTGTAAATGGTACATAGGGCCAAGCATTAATGAAGAGTCGAATTGTTCTTCTTTAAACATATTAAGTTCTTTAGCATCAGCTGTATAAAACCCTTCAAACCGTCCTTCTAAATCAAGTTCTTTTGCTTTATTTTTAGCAACTTCAACTAACCTTGGTGTTAAATCGGCCAATGTTACCTTATATCCATCTTTGGCAAGTTCCATTGAATATTTTCCTGGTCCAGCCCCATTATCAAGGATGTATCCCTTTTTGGGCATATATTTCTTTATATAATGCCAATTTACTTGGAATTCAATAGGTTCACGTTCAAGTCTTCCCCACTCATCAAATTGATTGTAATAGTTAATTATCTTACTCATAATTTCCGCCCTCTCCATCTTTTTTACCTATTAATTTCGGTAAAAAGTATTCAAGTCCTTCTTCAACTAACCTGCCCCGTTAGCCATCAATGAAGCGCAAAAATCAGCTCTTCACCACAGAAAATGAAAGATGATTAAGTTCTTTCATGGGAGTTTAAGTGCATTTCTTCACAATCCTCATAGTGATAATAATATAAATATCCAATAAGAAATCATCTACCCCTAAGAATCTAATGGATTTTAGGAATGGTTTCATATTTCACTTATTACCATACATGTAAAGCCATTTGACGCTATATTTATAACTTTTCTTTCATTGAAAACCTCCAAAAAGGCTTAGGAATAACTCCTAAGCCTTTTAATCTTCTTTTAGAGTCTAACTGTACATCAAACCAACTTGACCCGATGCTACTTTTTGTACCTCTATTTCTGATTGTTAAAGTACCTCTATAGTTCCAGAAGACCTCGAAATAATTTTACAGGGGTATTCGTTAGCTAACTAAGAAAATGAATCAGGGTAGCGAGCTAAAAATTGAACCATCTCATCTGAAATTTTCCATTTAAATATTGCAGTCAATGTTGGGTTTCTAAAAAATGAATTCACAGCATTATAATTAAATTCTGTATTGTAAGTTTCAAATTGTTCAGTAACATTTTTTGCTCTAAGACGCTGAAGATCGACAGATCGAGAAAGTGATCCATTGGCAAAATCAAAATCAACCATTTTTATAGTTTTTCTCTCGGGATTTTGGTTGGTATAAGCATGAACTTCCATTCGGTTAATATCATACACAAGACTATAGACTGTATCCTCACGCTTTGCAGAGGTTAATACTTCGAAAGTAAAATCAATTACATCGACAAGATTTAGATTTTCTTGCAATCTTTTTGAAACTGTTAATAGCCGTTGCATTGAGTTCTCGTGATATTCATCACAATCAGACCAATTTGTTTTTCCACTCTCGATTTCTTTCAACGCTTCTTCATAAGGAGAATTTACTATTATTGGAAATATCGATTTTTCCCTGTAGAAGGTCATTTCTCCATTAAAAAATTCTATTATTGTATGTTCTCCACTTCTGTCTGCAATCAGATAGTGTAATTTAGATGTACTCTGGTCAATTCGAATGGACGGGGCTACTTCCAGGACTTCTTGAACCGTACTACATGTGTCTAACAAATATTGAATCCATTGTAACTCGTTTACCGCAGGACGTACGTCAGAAGCAGGATATTCAGTTTGCCAAAGAGTGGTCTGCTCCACAACAAGACCTTTTTCATTAA
The DNA here is from genome assembly GCF_042755925.1 of Lysinibacillus sp. NPDC059133. NCBI lineage: Bacteria > Bacillati > Bacillota > Bacilli > Caryophanales > Bacillaceae > Lysinibacillus > Lysinibacillus sp. NPDC059133. The sequence goes on from NZ_JBHZDH010000002.1 coordinate 49,258, forward strand.
TACCGCCATTCGGATTTTCCTTTCCAATCTGTGAAACGGTCAAACTTCCATAAGCAGAGACCCAAGAAGCTGGTTGAGTAGGTGGCATCATTAAAGCCGTCTTTCGAACACCTCTTTGGTTTGTAAATAAATAAACCCCATCGTAGATCACATCTTGATTCTTACAAACAAGAAATTCACCATTTTGATTGATTTGAAAAGCTGTACTCATGTATTTTACTCCTTTGGATTTAACAATTTTTCAAGTAAAACATAATTACCGTTTTCCATTAGTTCTAAAAAAGTTTCGCAAATTCTACGGGTTTGTTCATTGTTTTGACTAACTATGGTATCAAACCTACTAATTAGGATATACTTCTCTTTTTCGGTTTCAAGAAGAACTAATTTCTCACGATACTCTTCAACTTCGTGCTCGCCTTTATCTAACTTTTGATTAAGGAAAAGAATTTGAATATCAATCTTTTTTTCTTGTGTTAGTTCTTGTAAATAATTTTTCTCATCGATTAATAAATTTGCCTCAATCTTAAAATACTCAGCTAAAAATTGTAGCCTCTCCTTGGGAACAGGACGACGCTTTTTGACCCAATCGGAAAATTGTTGTGGAGTAATCCCTGCAGCCCTACATACATTAACATACGAGACTTGATTGATAAGAGCCAAGTATTGTAAGACAGTTATTGATTCTTGTGAATTCATTTTCATCTCAATCGCCTTCCTGACATAATATATGTCAATTATAACGTTGACGTAAAATATGTCAATCATAATTTTTTAAAATTTTAAATAATACCATTGGGCTTCCACAAAAAAGTGAAAATAAACCAGGTTATGATCTAACCTACTTGTTACTTTAAGTACAAAATTTCATTATCTTTTCTAAACTTTAACCTAGATATCTGGTGTTGTTCAACAATACAATATGGCCCAATTGTTGAATAGAAACACCGGGTCATTTGTGTTGTTACCGTCTTTGGCTGACAAGTTAGTCCATTTTCTGTGTATGCCTTCCAACGGTCCATATCGAAATCTTTTTAAATATAAAGTACTAAAACAACATTGTATTGAAAAGATTATCACCACAAGTAAACTAGGCTTAGTGAATATTTTAATTGCTCCTGCTTTGACTACATTCACAAAGTAAGCACTTAAATCCATTGGTTACTTTGAAACTATTCCAAGTGTTGTTGTTTAGTTATCATATTACAAATAGACAAAAATCTACTATGGTACTTTTAGGGCGCTCTGCTGCCTGTTTAGTTACGAACAGGACTGCCAGAAAGCAAATAAAAAGCCCAGCAAACTATGCTAGGCTACCTCCATTATTCTTCCTCTTCAAGCAAAATAACACTTTCCAAATATTTATAAATCTTCTTAATTCTTTTGCTAATTCATTATTTATATCACCAGCTTGATACCATTCATTAATAAGATTTCTTTGTGCTTCAATGGCTATAAAAGCTAAGTCTTCTTTTTGTTCTTCCTGTTCTGAAGAATCCATTTTATAAGATGAATATTGTATGTGACGATAATAAATTTCCACTTTTTGCGCAATATCTAAAGAAAATTCATTCGTTTCTTGCACATGCTTGATAATTGATGCTGTTACATAATCTTTTAAATCTTTTTTTACATGATTAATTTGTTTTACAACATTGGCTGGTAGTTTGCTCATCTTCCGTTCATGTAAAAAATAACGTAAACGACGTTTTAACAAAGTAAATGTCCGGTTATTCAACATATCTTTTCTTCCTTAAGAATATAATCAATTTCATGTTTTTGCTGTTCAATAAAATAAGGCCTTTTCATAGTTAATATTTGTTCACTAACTCAATTCACACCCAATTATGTCACCAATGAGTGAACCATTCCACTAGGATAGATACAGTAAAAGCCGTTTCTCTAATATAGCGAAACGGCTTATCTTTAATAATAATATTGCAAGGATCACTCTTTTGTAAAATTAATTGTTGACTACGCTAAAAATTACTAAAAGGCGGCTTATTTAGAAGCTTCGATCTTTTTTTACTTTTTAAACATAAACCTAGCCCTAATCCAATCACAGCAATCACAATTGAAAATAAAAATACATCATTGTTTCCAGCAATAAAGGCATCAATTGAAATTGACCTTTTCAGCTTTTGAATCGCATCAGCAGTCATACCTATCATCTCAGTTTTATGCTCTTCTAGCATTTCCTTACCATGAAATTCTGTACGATTCGAAATCAATGTGACAATTAGACTCGATGTAAGTGCTCCAATCGTTTGTCCTAACGTACTGTTCATCGCTGTACCATGAGATACTTCTTCTGGTTTTAATGCATTAAGTGCATTTGTTTGTAAAAGTAAAATCGGAGGAATGTTTGAATCAGTTTGGATAGATGGGAAAGTAGTAATTATTCCAAACATACCAAAAAAATATGCATTTGCCGTTTTGGCGGGGATATTAACGAGCATAATTGATGAATGGATTAGAAGCGATTTTGAAGAAACACCAGAGCAGTTCTCTCAAATTGCTGTCTACATGACCAAAGAATTGGCGAAAAGTTTAGTAGCAAAATATGAAAAAAAAGGCTAGCCACTTAGCTAGCCTTTTTATAATTCACCCACCACGTTTAACACCCCGTTAGCCATCCATGAAGCGCAAAAATCAGCTCTTCACCACAGAAAATGAAAGATGATTAAGTTCTTTCATGGGAGTTCAAGAAGCCATTGCTTACTATCTTTGTTTAAAGATAATCAAATATATTTATATCAATTGAATCAATATAACCTATTTCCTCATTTAAATCCCAAAGCTTTATTTCTGATGTTTCCTCATTCTCTATAAATGGTTGTAGTTTTTCCATTGTAGTAAAGTACACAGGATTATATTTTATGTTGCCATCTAATGAATTTTCTGTTTTGATTAATCCTTTAAAATCTAAGTTTGTAACTAATTGTCCAGTTTCCTCATAAAGTTCTCTAATGGCACATTCCTTTGACGTTTCATTATTTTCTCTACCCCCAGAAGGTAGTTCCCATTGTTTACGCCAAGTGTTATAGCAAAGGAGATACTTTCCTTCGCACTTTACTACGGCAAAAGAACCCAATAGGGGCTGGTATTTTTTTATATCTATTTCTGGTATATTAATGAAATCAAGAAATTTAAATCCACTATTTTTCAGATAAGTCATAAGGAAGCCTCCTTTGATAAGCTTAATATTGCTTCAATAAACAGCATACAAATACCTTTATCTTAGTTTTTCTCGTAAACTAACCTGCTTCGTTAGAAAAAAGCGCCTCCACTTTTTGTAGAAACGCACCCGTTAGCTTAAGTATTTTCTTTCACAAACTTTTGCTTGGTCTAGTCCGATTTAATAACCTTTTGTTCAATTCCCATAACGCCGTTTTATTGCTATCCCATTTCAAAAGCGTTACTGCCTCTTCAAAACATAACCATTTGTAGTTGAGGTGCTCTTTTGATAAAGATATATCTTTTGTAGGAACTTTAACACCAAAAGAAAATTCTTTTAATACATAAACGTCTTCTCCCCAAAGGAAATTCCCAACTACATCTTCTACTGGTAGTGACGACATAGAATCTAATTCAATATATGGATAATCTCTTGTAATACCAGCCTCTTCAAATGCTTCTCGTTTAGCTGATTCAATAGGAGTCTCACCCTCTTCTCCACCACCAGCTAATCCCTGCCAATATCCATAATCACTTCTCTTAAAAATTGCATATCCAATAGAATTGTCAGTGATTACATAAGGAAATACCAAAACTTGATAAGGTGCCCTCATTGCTTATCTCCTCCCAAAAATAACCTTAAAATAAATTTGACCTTTCTTCAACCACCCTGCACCTTTAATTCAAAAGCTCCTATACAACTCAATGATCTTCAAGTAAAGCACCCCATAGTTGAAGAATACTTAGTCCTATTTACTTTTTAAAATACATTGAAATCGTTCCACACCTGGATATTTTTCACCTAAACTCGTTATCTTAAATCCATAATTTTTATAAAAATTCACAGCATCTTTATCGGTTTCAGCAAACATAAAAGATAAAGAATATTTTTCCAAGATAAAGCTAATCATTTTACTCCCAATACCTTTTCCTCTATGATTTGGAGATACTGCGATATGTTTTATTTCACAATGCTTCGGACTTAAAAATTCTATTCCAATACAACCAGCAACCTCAGATTCAAGGTCATATCCATATAACTCTCTTACTGGAGATTGCATATATAATTCATATTCTTTCTCGACATTCTTTTCAGAGGTCGCGAAGGATAAAAGTTCTCTTACATTAGGTTGAATAGATGTCGATTTAATTTCTTTCATAAAACATGTCCCTTCTTGCATTAAACTGCAAAGTTAGTTGAAGAAGAATCAATTCCACGACTGCTCTATTGAACAATCACACCTGTTAGTTCAACAACTTCTTTAAATCAATTCTTGTGTAAGTTTTATTATAGGTCGTACCATTATCATTATAAAATATGGCTTTTTTAAAATATGGGTCGGAGACAGGTTGGTAACCGTGTTTGCTAATTAACTTTATCATTTTGGGATTTTCTATTGGGTCAACACTCACAAATATCTCAGAATGACCTAAACTCTTTGCAATATTTTCTCTATATCTAATTAAATCTGAACCTATACCATTACCCCGATAATTCTCTTTTACATATAGGTCACTTAATTTAGGAAGCAAAGTGCCTTTTAATTTAAGAACTCCAAAACCCAATATAAGTGAGTCTTGTTCAGCGATTGCCAAATATACCTCCCTTTTTGCAAATTGCTTTAAATAATTTGTGAATAAATCTTTATTATTTCTAATATCACATAAACCCGATAAGTCATTTTCATTCGCTAATCTTATTATGTAGTTCATTGTTACTTTCACTTCCCTTTAATAAATCACTATTTTAGATTCAATTCCATTTTTAACAATCCTACGTCGTTAGTTGAATAATTTAAGAGTAAATTTTGCTCATAAATAAAAACTGAACTAAATTTTATAAGTATTAGTTCAGTTGAAAATATCCAATAGTAGACATATCCCCGTTTATAAACCTGTAACATTATCAATAGGTATGGACTTATACCATAATGGTTGATCCAAATTAAAATAGTCATGATCTGCTAAAATGAGATGGATTCTTTCCAATGCATCATCGAAAGATTGTTCATCATATTTTTTCGTCCACACAATCGTAGAGACGATATTCATCGCTGCATAAAGGGCATATATTCGCCAAAATGTATTGTCTGGAGATTCTGTAAAATAACCATTTATTTGTCCAATACAAAATGGGATACTATGTCTTCTGCTAAATAAAGAAAGATTATAAAAATCATGATAGGGGTCACCAAAATCATAGCCATTAAAATCAATTACGCCATTGTACGTGTTGTTTAGAACGATGATATGGCCCAGATGAAAATCATCATGGAGTAAGGTTATAGGTCGATCTTTAAGAAGGTGGAAATTGTTTTCAATAAAGTTTAATATTTTATGCTCTTTTGGCAGTTGATAGCTACCTTTTTTATATTCATTTAAGTAAAAGTTGAATTTCTTTCTTTGAGCTTCTTCCCAGTGTATCGTTTGCGGGGCATGGTCATGTAGTTGATGAATTTTTCTTAATTCTTTTCCAGCAGCAAGACCTATATTAAATTGCGCCACCTCAGAAAGATTCATCATGAATTCATCAGCAGGGTATCCTTCAATATAGCTTAATACCATGACAGAAAGATTAGCCTCAATCAATAAGGTACATTCTATGGCTTTATGCGTTTGTACACCTTGTTTTTCTAATGCTTGAAGCAATGAAAATTCGATGGTTCGTTTTTCGTGATATTGTATGTCAGATAATCGTATAAAGTATTGATTTTGGTCAACGGTAACTATGTATTTTTCATCTGGTGAGTATCCTTTTTCGACTTTTTTTATAGATGAATAACCTTTAAGGCTAGATATGTGGTCTATTACACTTTCAATTAACAAAGTCAATTCCCCCTTCTCGCAACAAGTAAGAATAAAAACGATACTATACAGTCAAGTGAATGTGAATGTGAATGTGAATGTGAATGTCAATGTGAATGTCAATGTTATGTTATGTTATTTTGGTTTTGTAATTCTTTTTTTGAATTACTCCCTGAAAAACATCAGAGTATTTTTCAACTCCCCCTTTCCAATCTGGTCAGTAGGAGTTGCATTTTCCACTTGCATATTAAAAGCATTATTTAACCGTTCAACATTATTGCCTTCAATTTTAACTCTAGCAGCTAATAAAACTTGCAGAAGATATTCACAAGTCACTGATAGCAGTTGCTCGTTGTTTATTATTGGCTAAATCTGTCCCTGCATAACGAGCCTGTAAATTTGTTGCAGTTCCTGCGCCATAGATTAGTAGTGAGGCGAATAATAAAATGACACTATTCATCATAGCAGCAATTACTACACCAATTGCACCAAGTCCTCCAACAATAAAACCTGTCGATAAACCTGTACGACGCCCATAACGTTGTGATAGTTTCCCTACAATTAAAGCTGCACCCGCCGACCCTAAAGTTAATAAAGCGGAAGGTACCCCTGCATAAGCATCCGTCCCTAGCATTTGTTGAGCCAAAAGAGCCCCTACCGTAATACCAGCTGCAAGTCCTGCCCCACCAAAAACTTGAGAAAGACTAACAACGATTAGCACTCGCTTATATAAACTCTTTAGCTTTTCAGGAGAATCTATATAAGTCACTATAGATTCATGTGCATTTCCAACCATCTTTCAACAGCTTCTTTCTACTTATCTCAATGATTCTAACCATGTTATCCGCCCATTTGACAACTCCAACTCTAGTTTTATTATTTCGCAAATTGTAGCCAATCTTTAATGCACTGTTCCATCCGAAATGCGTTAATTTCTTTTGATTTTAGGATTTTCATTGCTTCTGCTGAAAGAAGTTAAAACTCGAGTTTAAAATTCATTTTAAGAGATTGCCTATACTTTAGACAATCTCTTTTTATTTATCATATAAAAAGTAGATTCACACCAATATTTATGGCGTAAATCTACTCTTTCATGCCCACATACTAAAGTGAGATGGATTTATAGCTTAATTCGCTTTTCTTCCTACAGCTATAATATAGGCGGGATCACGAATACCTATGTTTTTAGTAACCCAAAAGGATTGTCCTATTTTAATTTCAGGTATCTTTTTATTTCCAGGTCGTGTATATGAGTCTACTGAAAAACCGCCTGTATTAAATTGAACTAATGGCTGAATATCGGTTTTACCGTATGGCACAGTTTTGCCTGTCATATTTTGTGCCTTGATGCTAATACTAGAATTCTGGATTTTAAACGCACTTAGGTGGAAAGCATCATCAAGATAACCAGCCGTAAAGTCATTACCAGCAAAATTTTCGAATGGTTCTCCTACTACAACGCGCTTATCTGTTATATGGAGCAAATTCACATCATTTCTCCATTTGTACTCAATATCTGTATAATCTAAAAATAAACGAAGTGGTAAAAACAATGCTCCATCTTTTAACACAGGAACCGTATCCATCGTTAATTCCTTTTGATTAACATAGGCTGTTTTGGCGTTAATGGTTAACTCAAAGGTCTGTTTTAAAAGTTTAACAGTAGCCGTTTTTGTTTGATGGCTATAAGAAACCTCACCACCCATTAAATCCTGTATAGAACGCAGAGGTACTAACAGGCGTCCTTGCTGATCAAGAAACGGTGCACTTGGTCGTGTATAGAGAACAAAATATTTATCCATTTTTAAATAAATCGGGGTTTCTTTAGCTGGCAAAGATGAAGCATCAGCCTTAAAACCTAGTGGAGCGACTATTAACAAAATTAATGCTAATAAAGATGATAGAATTAATTTAAATTTAGTATGCACTATACACCTCTTCTATTTATAAATTGACGTATAACCTAAATCTCTCTTTATTTAAGTACTTATTATACCATGACATGGTTCATTTTTCCATTTACTATACTCTTGATAATTGGAATAAGGATAGTAGTTATCCAATTCATACTTGGATACCCGGACCCAATAGCCCATTTTATTGAGTATAAATAAACAGTAGTTCCAGCAAAATTATCCTTTGCTAATAGAATACAGATTTGACAGTTCCTTTTTATTTAATGCGCATGCATTACAACATTCTTTTTCTTTGAATATAGTAAAAAAGTGATGGTTAAACTTAAGCTGATTATACCAAAAACAAGTCCCAATCCACTTAAACCAACTAAATCTAGCATCATGCCCGTTGACAATAAGACGACCTGAAAGATGACAGAATCAATCATATTACGGAATGAGAAAAATCGGCCGTGAAAATCTTTTGGCACTTGCTTTTGAAAAATCACCATTGTCGTTGGGAAAAAACAGCCTACTGAAAAACCAAAAACGCCAAAAGCTACTAATGCAAAAAATTTAATATCCGATAAGAGTAGCATGAGCTCCATCGAACCGATAATAAACGCTAAAGTAAAGAGGAGTGTCCCAATTTTCACCCGTTCCGTAATCAATTTCAAACCAGCTGCACCAAGCATGAAACCAATGCCCTCAACTGTATACAATAATCCTGATATTGTCGTTGAATGATGAATCTCAGAAATTTTCATAATAACTAAATTAAAGGAACCTAAAAATAATGTTGGAATTAGCATTAAGACAAGTGTCATTAAAACAACAGGATGTTCCTTCACCATCGGTAACACGTCTTTAAAGTCGCCCTTTTCATTAGTTGCTGACGATTGATTTGCCATTTCATTTAATTGTAGGAAGTTCGTAATAACAAACATCATCATATAGACAATAAATGAAATGATGTACAACCATTTTATCTCAAAGAAACTTAGCATAAATCCCGCTGCAGCAGTACCAATAATCCTAGAAATCGTTCGAGCATTCATTTGCCAAGCATTTAATGTAATTAAATCCTTATCCTTAACAATCATTGGAATAATAGATTGTAGAGCAGGCATATAAAAAGCGGCTGCTATTTGCAACGTAATTAAAAAAAGAATCATCCAAATAACCGAATTTGTATAAAGTGCCATAAACATAAATAAAACACTTATAATTCGCCCTACACTAGCCCACTGTATAACTGTTTTTTTCTGCGAGTTGTCAATAATACGTCCTGCTAACGGACCAACTATTAAACCCGCCAATATACCGCAAGAAATAATTAATGATTTGTGAAAGTCAGAAGGAACGACCTCTTGCATAAAAGCTAGATTGCCTATAATCCCAGCCCATAAGCCAAGTCCTACGACAAATTCCCCCAATAAAATAATCCATACATTCCGATTATGCCACATGCCGTATCTCCTTGTTGTTTCATTTAGTAATCATTACATAGTCACAAAATTACAAATATTCGCACAGAGACGTTTTACAATAATTGTATCTTTATGAATGTTAAAAAATATTTTCTACTCTATAAATATGTATTCCGTTTAGACCTTTCATTATGTTTTCTTGCCTTTTCGAATTGCTTTAAACAGTATACTATTTTTGTAGAAAGTAAAAATCAGGCAAAAGTTTGAAATAATCAACAGGCAAATGACAAAAAACATCGTTTGATTCTATTATCAAACGATGTCAGACTGTAGATAAACGTTACTTTTTTTGTATAAAACTTTATGATAATTTTAATCAGCAAACCTACCATTTAGCATTTTCTGAGGAGCGTCGATACTGTCACATTTTCCTCCAGAAGTTTATGTGGTAAGACTAGTTTTATATAGTGTAAAGCATAGCCATCATATTATTTTGGTTTCAGCTTGTCGACTCTTACTGTTGATGTGGAGATTGAAGCCAAGCCCATGGAAAGCGTCACTCGGAGTGAAAATCAACTATTTATTGATACACACTAATTTATATTTATTCTTTTGTCGACAAGCTGACATCATTTGATACATGATCAAACGATGTTGCATCCTTACATAACTTCTAATTGACTAACGAGCGATTTTCTTCGGCGCTCTACGACTTTTTGACCTACTAATACAATAATAAATATTAAACCTACTGTTGTGGCCATCATCCCTGCAATGGACGTATCCCAAAGCTTCGCTAAATAATAGCCTATTACCGATGCTGCAGCCCCAAATAGCATACTATACATAAACATTTGTTTAATCGTTTTGCTTATTAAATAGGAGGTGGCAGCTGGTCCTATTAACATAGCGACAACTAAAATCGCGCCGACACTATCAAATGAAGCAACGGTAGTAAAGGAAATCGTTGTCATAAAGCCATAATGTAGAAAAATTACTGGTAAACCGATGGAAGCAGCATAAACTGGGTCAAAGGTTGTTAACTTCATTTCCTTAAAGAATAATAGAAGGAACCCAATGTTAACTATCAGTACAAATAATAGCATCCATACGGCCTTTGGCATTGTGATTGACAGTAATGTCCATCTATCCCAAGGTACAAATGCAATTTCACCCATCAATACATGCTCAACATCTAAATGTACATTACCAGCAAATAATGTGATGAGTAGAACACCTGCAGCAAACAAGGACGTGAAGACAACACCAATGGCAGCGTCCTCCTGAATGCCAGAGGAATGTAGTAATTGCACAAGGTAGGCCGTTAGAATTCCTGCGCATGCTGCCCCAATTAACATCCAAAAGCCATTTAATGTTTGAGTAATAATATAAGCCATGACGATACCAAATAATACTGTATGACTAATCGCATCTGCAATCATCGACATTCTACGTAAAATTAGAAAAACCCCAGCAATTCCGCATGTAACCCCTACTAAAATGCCTGTAAAAACAACCCAAAACTCAATCATCCTAGCTCACCTTGCTTTCGAAACTGCATTTTCCTACGATATTTATTAATTTGTCCATCCGGACTAATAAAATAGGAAATAAAGAATATTGCAGCTGCTACTAAGACAATAATTGGACCTGTCGATAATCCAGTTCGAATTGAACTAATAAAGGTTCCAATAAGACCAGAAATACCACCGATTGCTGCACTAAGCACGAGCATTGAGCTCAATTTACTTGTCCATAATTTAGCACTTGCAGCTGGGATGATTAGTAATGCAGACATTAAAATAACACCCACTGCCTGAATGCCTGTTACAATAGTCATAACAATTAAAACCGTTAGTGTAGCTTTTAAAGCTTCAATTGGTATGCCAATTCCTTTAGCATAAACAGGGTCAAAGATTAGGAGCTTCCATTCTTTATAAAGAAGCAGACTTACTAAAATAATAATCGTCGCACTTATAAACAACCACATTAAATCAGCTTTCGTCATCGTCGCTGCTTTCCCAAAAATAAAATGGTTAAGACCGCTTTGATTGCCGAATGGGCTACGGTTGACAACTGTTAAAAATACAACACCTATCCCGAAAAACACAGTCAAGACCAATCCAATTGCTGCATCTGCTTTCAATTTCGAAAAAGAGACAATCCATTGTATGCAATAAACGGACAAAGCCGATGTGATACCTGCCCCAAGCATTAATATAGGTAATTCCTTTTGTCCCGTTAATAGAAAGGCAAGAGCGATCCCTGGTAATGCAGCATGTGCCGCTGCGTCGCCTACTAAACTTTGCTTTTGTAAGAAGGAGAAGGTGCCAGTTATGCCAGCCGCGATCCCGAGTAACATCGTACCGACTAATACCCACAGTAAGTTACCACTTAACATATTCACCCTCCTTAGGCGTTTTGCATCATGAATAGTTTACCACCGTATGTTTTTTGTAATTGCTCTGGTGTAAAAACATCTTCTGTTGGGCCTGATGCTAAAATTGTTTTATTTAAAAGAATTGTATAATCAAAATATTCTTTTACTGTTTGTAAGTCATGATGGACGACAAAAATACTTTTTCCTTTCGCTTTCAAGTCTTTTAAAATATTGATTATTGTTTTTTCTGTAGCAGCATCCACCCCTGCAAAAGGTTCATCTAAGAAATAAATATCCGCATTTTGGGCTAGGGCTCTTGCTAAGAATACCCGTTGCTGCTGCCCTCCTGATAATTGACCAATAGAACGTTCTGCAAAGTCTTGCATGCCTACACTTGCAAGAGCTTTTTGTGCTATAACTTTATCCTTTTTAGACGGTCTTTTAAATAATCCAGTATGTCCGTAGCGCCCCATCAAAACAATGTCAAAGGCATTTGTAGGAAAATCCCAATCAACAGCATTGCGCTGAGGAACATACCCAACTACTAAGCTTTTTGGTTCAAAGGCTTTTCCAAGAATTTCAACTTCCCCTATTTTATTCGGTAATTGATTTAAAATGGCCTTTAAAAAAGTAGATTTTCCAGCGCCATTTGGACCTATAATTGCTGAGAGATGGCCCGTAGGAACCGTTACACATGCGTTTTCTAATACTATTTTCTTATCATATGCAACAGATAAATTTTCAACTGTTAATGCATTCATAATTCTCACCTACTTCCATGCATCGACGATTGTGTCGATGTTATGTTGATACATACCGATATATGTACCTTCTTTTGTACCCTCTGCACCCATAGCATCTGAGAATAGCTCCCCGCCAATCACTATGTCATGACCTTTTTCTTTCGCTCCTTCAATCACAGCTTTCATTGCTTTATCAGAGACGCTCGATTCTATAAAAATAGCTTTAATATTATTTGCCGCTAAAAAATTCACCATTTCCTGTACATCTTTCACACCATATTCGGAATCTGTACTTAGCCCCTGTAAGCCACGCACTTCAAAACCTTGGCTTCTACCAAAATAATTGAATGCATCATGAGCAGTTACTAAAATACGCTGTTTTTCTGGGATTTCATTTACTCTGGCCTTCGCATATGTTTGTAACTCATCTAGCTTTTTCAAGTAAGCTTCTTCGTTTGCTGCAAAATCCTCTTTAAATTGCGGGTATTCTTCCTGAAGCTTGTCTCCGATTGCTTGAACAACCCCTTTCCAAAGCTCAATATCAAACCAAATATGCGGATCATGTAGCATAGCTTCATCATCACTAGCAAGTAGATCTTTTTTATCTAACTTTTCTCCAACGGCGAGCACTGCTTTGTTTTTGGACATCTGCTCAAAAATATCAAGCATTTGTCCCTCTAAATGTAAACCGTTATAAAAAATAACCTCTGCTTTATCCAATTTCGTTAGATCACTTTGTGTAGCTTTGTATAAATGGGGGTCTACTCCCGGCCCCATTAAGGCTGTTACCTTTAAATGATCGCCACTAATTTCTTTAATGGCATCCGCAATTTGCCCAGTTGTTGCGACAACTACTCCTTCCTTTTCTCCCCCTGTTTCGGCAGAACAACCGATTAACAAGAGTGATAATGATAAAACAAGTACACCAATAAAATGTTTCATGTTTAAATACCTCTTCTTTCTTTATATTTAAGGCATGGTTTTTTGTTGATTTTAATATCAGTACTCGACAAAAAGGGCATTTTTTGCGCGGGCCATAACGACCGGTTCCTCGTAACCTCTTATTAGGAATCTTCTGTTTGTTATGCCCGCTCAAATGGCTCTTGTCAAAATTTATTTAATAACAACACAGCCTTAATTTATATTAATTTTCTTACAAGGCGGCGCCAGCCTATCCAGAAAATAATTACCATCATCCCTGCCCCAACTGACTCAGTCAGTTTCCACAAAAGTATAAGGATCAGCAAAATAATTAACGGAAGAATTGTCAACTTCAAATCATCTAACTTTTTCATTCACACACTCTTCTTTCCTAAATGACATTTTCTTTCCTTAAGGAAAATATAAGCTTAAACTTAAAAAATTTCAACTCTTTTGCATATCTCTCTTAGAAAAATATCTATTTTATGAGGAAAATCAGCATTCAAAATACTTCCTATAGCACAAAACACCAGCATTTCTAGTATGAAAAATGCTGGTGTTTACTCTCAAATTTATATTTTTGTATAATTTTTAATATGCAAAATCTCCTCCCTTCCTACATATAAATAACTTGTATATTGCTTATCTTCATCATATTCTGAAGGTAGTCTAATGGAAACCTCATATTGTGCTGTTTTCACTTGATGATATTGCATCAAAATTTTTAGTGCCTCTCCTTCTTTTAGTAACAGCTTCACCACCACAATTGATGTAGCGTTTTAATAACAATCGATAGCAGCAGCACAATAAGTCTTTTTAAAAAAATTCACTTCCATCAAAAAATCGCGAACATATTTAACCTTCCGCATATTTCAGCTGATACTTTTCCATTACTCGGTTAAAGAACGACGCTAGAACTTGCTGAAATAGCATGCCAAACACTACAGGCATAACTGTTTTTGCAGGAAAGTATGTAGTCGCTATAACAACCCCTACAGCAATATTGCGCATCCCTCCTGTAAAAACGAACATTGTAATAATACTTATATCCTTCCAAAGTATATGCCCTAATACTAAACAAAAAGCATACCCTGATACAGCTAGTATAAATACGACCAAAATAACACTAACAAGCTCCAAGTTAATATTTTTAATATACGAGGCAATTGCACTACTATTTATCATTACAATACTAAATAAGCTAAGTTTTGAAAAAGGGGCTAATTTCTTTCCTAGTGTCAGCTCAATTTTACCTTTAGTAAACTCATTTAATGCTACACCTATAAGAGAAGGCACAACAATCATCCAAAGTAAATCTAGAATGAGACCAACAGTATCAATTTCGATCGTTTGCCCTACAACAATATGAAGTAATGCAGGAATAACAATGGGTGAAATTAGTGTATCGATTAAAATAATTGCAAGACATAATGCGAGATGCCCCCTACAAATACTGACCCAAATAAAGCTCGTTACTCCTGTTGGCACAGCGACTGCTAAAACAAATCCAATTGTTAGTAGATGATCGTTAAAGATGAAGTTTGATACAAAATAAGCCCAAATTGGCATGAGTAGGTGTAAAAATGCGATAACAACTAATATAACTGTTGGGTATTTTTTAAGACTTTTTATTCCTTCAAAATTCATGCTTAAACTACCTGCAAATGTCATAAAAGCAAACAGCCACGGCACTAAAAATAATAGCTGATGCCCTACGTTCTCAAACAATACACCAACAACTAAGCTAAGCGGCGTTAAAATAGGCATCCATTTTTGGAGGTATTTATTTAAACTATTCAACATCTCTTTTTTCCTTCTTTCTTAAAAGAACAATTTTCTCCAGCCTCTTTATAGTAAAATCAATTATGCCTCGGCATAATTGCGTCCGGAATCGGCTTTGTGTTTAGGCCTGCAGATGTTTTTTGTAGCGGCAACAGCAGAGTTTTTTGTGCGAAAGCGCAGTGCTAACGTAGCGGCAGCTACAACGTGTTTTGTCTGTGCGAAAGCGTAGCGGCAGCTACAACGTGTTTTGTCTGTGCGAAAGCGTAGCGGCAGCTACAACGTGTTTTGTCTGTGCGAAAGCGTAGCGGCAGCTACAACATGATGCAGATCAGTTAGCCGTTATCGCATGGATGCGATGATATTAGGCTAACATCCTTTATTAACTCCTTACCGATTCCGTGACATCCGCCGGAGACTTTAACTCCTTTCAGCAATTATTTTCTGTAGCGAAAGCGTAGCGGCAGCTACAAAAGACATTTGCTGAAAGAAGTTAAACTAGAAATATTTGCAGTTTTTATCCATATCCTTCAAACTATTAATAGTACTAGAAAGAAAGGATGACAGAGACAAATGAAAAAATTAGTGTACGCTTTATTGCTTCCCATTCTTGTTATGGCAAGTGGATACACTGCGCAAGCTGCTGGTTTTAAAGATGTACCAGAAGATCACTATGCGTATGAAGCCATCTTGTGGGCAGAGGAATATGATATCGTTAATGGCTATGCAGATGGTACATTTAAGCCCAATGCAACAATTACGGAGCAACAATTCGCAAAACTACTTGCTAATTTTTATGAGCTCGAATCACCTTATGATGAGCTAAAAAAACAAACCCCTCCAGCAAACTGGTCTGATGAATTTTACAATCGTCTTGCTAGCTATGGTGTTCCATTAAACGGATATTTCGATAACACTATTCGAGCAGCTAATGTAAAGCGCGGGGTTGTGGCACAGGCTATTACACATTTAGCTAATGGTAAAAGTGGATTAGATCAATCCATACAGTTTTTACTCGATTATTACATTTCCACTGGTCAAAACTTACAGTATGAAAACCGTAACTTACAGAAGTTTTTTGGCGTGACAAACAATATGACGCGAGCTCAAGTCGTTACAATGCTTTACCGTATGGATGAAAGAAATTTTTATGAGATTTCAGAGGACGCACAAAAAATCCACGAAAATACGAGCAATGCTTCATTAAATACACGAGCAAAAAATGGCCAAAATCAGCTAGATAAAACAATGCAGCTGACAACACCTTCTAATAGTGCTTGGAATGGCACCTATTCGTATTACTATAAATGGGGTAAAGGCTCTACTGATTTTAATCGCCGTGATGCCTATATTTCAAACGCAACAAGCAAAAGCTTTACTATTTTCATTACTGCCAATGATGGGACATCAGCAGGCAGTGTCGATGGGACAGCGACGATTACCTCTAACACAAAGGCTGTAATGAATAAATCCTCAAACGGCAATCGTTGTGTATTAGAATTTGAACGTCTTAATAATGCGCTTAAAATTACCGAGGTAGATTGTCGTAAGGAGCATGATGAAGGGACGAATTTTTCCGGGACTTTAAAGAGACAATAAATTTCCCATAGGTCCAATTGTAAGGACCATTATAAATCACAGAATTGAGCTTCAGGAAACCCACTTCTTCAGAGGTGGGAGGAATGAAGTGCTTTTTTCTTTATAGAACATATGTTTATATTGTATATTGTAAATAATCAAAAAAAGAAAGGAGTGACGGGTAACTGGTTGACCTTATAATACGAAAGCACCCGTTAGCCATCCATGTAGCGCTAAAACCAGTGATACACCACAGAGAATGAAAGATGATTAAGTTCTTTCATGGGAGTTTAAGTACAATGTTTCACAAATTGATAACTTCCTTGGAATTTAATACAACAAAAAGGTTCTAAAACCAAAGCCTTTTTAGTTAAATTTACCTTTTAAATCCACCTTCTGAATGAATAATCTGACCTGTAATCCAATCTGCTTCATCGCTCACTAGAAATTTAATAGTTTTTGCAACATCTCTCGGTTTTCCTATTCTACCGAAAGGAAACATCGGTTTTAATTCATTTTTTATTTCTTCTGTCATCCAACCTGTATCAGTTGGACCTGGATTTAATGCATTAACCGTTATTCCTAAAGGGGCTAGTTCAGCCGACAACGTAATAGTTAAAGCATCAACTGCTCCTTTTGTTGTTGCATATGCTAATTCGCCAGGCATTGGTCCTTGAAACTGACCTGAAGTAATATTGACTATTCTTCCACCTGATTTCTTATCAAACCTTTGAGCAAATCTACTACTTAATAGTGTCGTTGCACGCACATTTACCATGTAATGTTTATCTAATTCTTCGGCAGTTAAATTAGAAAAATCGTTGTTGGTTGAGTATGCTGCGTTATTAATCAAGATATCAGGACTACCAAGTTGTTCAGAAACTTTATTTATAAGTTGTTCAGGTGCATCATGTTGAGTTAAATCCAACTCCATAAATGATACCTTAATACCTTTTTTTATTAATTCTTCTTTTAATTTAACGGGTTCATCTAATTCAATGCCCCAAGGCATTTTTTTATCATATTCCGTCCAATAAGTAAAAAATATATGATAACCCGAATCAGCTAACTCCTTACAAATAGCAGCTCCTATCCCTTTCAGACGGCTTACACCCGTAACAATCGCAACTTTCCCTTTTAATTGGTCCATTATCATCTCTCCCATACCTAATATTACTTTACCATGATTGACCAAATTACTTATTGAACTAAACTGTCCGTTAGCACAATAAGAAAAAAGAGCTGTCTAAAACAGCTCAATGATCTTCAAGTAAAGCACCCGTTATTTTAAGTATAATACTTCACAAAGTCCTTAATTATTGGTTTGAATTTTC
Organism: Lysinibacillus sp. NPDC059133; assembly: GCF_042755925.1. NCBI lineage: Bacteria > Bacillati > Bacillota > Bacilli > Caryophanales > Bacillaceae > Lysinibacillus > Lysinibacillus sp. NPDC059133. The sequence continues at coordinate 67,297 of NZ_JBHZDH010000002.1, forward strand.
ACCAGTTTAGCATATCAGTGAGTTATACACTTTTTTCTACATGGAAAAAGGATTTTCTAACATAAAATGTATAAATTAAAACGATTACTGACCAAATAAAATTCCCAATAAACGGCTGTTGATTATATGAGAATAATAGAATATAGCTTATTAGCCCAAATCCTAATGAATATAAAATCATCAACCAAAATCCCCATCTTTTTAAACGTAAATAACCATATATGATGATAAGGGAAACAACTGCCAATATAATCCTAAATAGCTGTTCTGGAAATTTTGGTAAACCAAACCTATCTGCTATGCCAAATTCATTTGCATCTTGATTAAAAAATATGGCTGTGATAATCAATACAACTGCACCGAAAATGTAAAAACAACTAATTAAAGATACTCCTAAAGGTCTTTTCATTTTTCCACCCTCTTTACACTATTATATTCAAACCTTATACCTTATCTTATTCAACTCACCTGCTCCGTTAGTTCAATAAAGAAAAAAGAGCTACATTTGCAACTCTTTAAAAGTAAAGCACCCAGTTAGTTGAAAAAAGAAAAAGGCTATCTTAAAAGAAAAGGTTGATTTATAACGTTAAGGAATCCGCTGTATATGCAAGTTTTTATTCAAAATATGATTCAGTGCAATTTCTTTTGAACAGCATTGAAAGCTTTGTTGTATCTAAGTTCAAACGATAGTGCATAAAAAGGTGTATATGAATGAAATACAGAAAAACACTTAATACATTGGTATGACAACGTTTTAAGTGTTTTATTCCGTCCCAAAACTTGCATTTGGGAACGTTATTAGGTTTATTTATGTATACGTTATAAATCCTTGTTGCACTAAAGCACTCTTTAGTTAAATACCAAAGTCTACCCGAAATATTGAAGAATTAACTGATATAATGCTATGGAAAATCCTAAAATACTCGCTTTCATTTTAGATGGATGATTTCTTTTGCTACGAAACAAGTAAAAGAAGACTATTATAAATCCCAAGGGGATCCATAACTGAAAGACACCATCTTTTGTATTGAAAGTAAAAATCGGAGTAATAATATAAGCACTAATCAGAAAGTAAAAGAAAACCGTAAAACGTCTTGTTTCTAATTGCTTGCTCCACCTTACTAAAAAGAAAATAATAGTTATTGCGATAATCGTAATGTGTAAAGGGGGGAGAACAATAGCAACATCCCCAAATTTGAATTCCATTCTGCTATGCCATCCTTTTTAGTGTATTACTATAGGTAATACCTTGTGTTTTTCATATGAAGTCATATCTATCTCCGTAAATACTATTTTACCTTATTCTCACTTCATTAATCTGCCCCTTTAGTTGAATAAGAAAAGTACCCAAAGCGTCGTTTGGTAACATAAAGTGCATAACGTTGTAAATCCGCATTTTTCTGATGTATAGCGATAATAAAGTTGTTTAATTCTTATTGAACTAAAGCACTCCGTTAGTTGAACAAGTATCATAATTTTTATGACACATCATTATCCTACTAAGACAAAAGGCAGCAATAATGCTGGCATTTTCATTTTTCACATTTCATTTATTTAAATATTATTTCCTTTTACATCATTTTTTTGAGGTATGGAATCTTTCGCCATACAAAATGACTTAGCAAAAAGCTTAGAATGATTCCTAAAAATGCCGTCATAAGGAATTTAATCCAGACTGATATTGGTAGGTCATTTAATGTATATTGAAGGAAGACAACTACTGGGACATGGATGAAATAAACAACAAATACATTGTTCGATAACATTTTAGACCAACGATTAGTGGCGTTAAATTTTTCTCTAAATAATATTAGAAGACCGATTACAAGCGAAATACACAGTAACGTCTCAATTAATGATCGAGTCAACGAACCAAAGTTTTGTCCACCCTTTAAAAGAAAAGGATCTACCGTATTCCCTCCAAAATACAAAATAGTTACTATTAATACTCCAATAATAAGCCAGATGTATCCTACTCTCGCACTCAAAGTTAAAAACCATTTCCGATGATAAGCCATAATGCCTAAACAAAAGAAACTCACATACTGTGGTACATGTGCAAATTCTGTTTGAATAAATCCTACGAAAGCTGTCCAATGATCAATAGGAAACCATATCCTTGTAATGAAAGTCACTAAGCTAACGATCAACCACAGGGAGAGAATCTGATAAACCTTAATGTTTCCATCTAATTTTTTTGTGGATTTCTTGGATGTAAAGAAGGTCCAGATTGAAAACAGAACCGCATACACAAGTAAATGCTCTAAAAACCATAAATGGCCAAATTGCATATCAGGCCATGATGGTCCAGACCAATTCGTGGGTTCACTACCAAGTCCAAAAAATATATTAACATAGTAAGAAAAAAATGAGATGGGTTCATAATATCTGAAATTAATGTAATATAAATACATCAGAATAGGAATTATCACGAGAAATCCCAGTAGTAATGGAATACCAATTCTAATAAGCCGATCTTTTAAAAACCGTTTCGGCCCTTTTCTCGCGATTGATTGAGGGAGAAAATAGGCTGATAAAAAGAAAAACATACTCATAAAAAATGCTGCATTTACAGAGAAAAACCGGCCTAACCAGTTGATAGATTCATCATCTAAAAAATACCACCAACCACCTGGCCCATAGGCTTGTCCAGCATGGTGAGCTACTACAAGCATAATTAATGCTATTTTTATATTATCGATGAAATATAAATGATCACTCTCTTTTTTCACCTTTAAAACTCCTTTCCCATTAAAAGTTATAATTTAAATAATAGTAACGTATTTTCACTGTTACTTAAAAAATACATTTACGGTAAATAATATCCTATTCTTGATCAATCATTTTTTTGCATTATCGACCTTCTGTGATATTGATAATAAGTTAATTCCTACTTCTACTAACCTACTCCGTTAGCCATCCATGTAGCGCAAAAACCAGCGCTACACCACAGAGAATGAAAGATTATTTCGTTTTTTCATGGGAGTACAATAAGAAAAAAGAGCTGTCCAAGCAGCTCAATTGTCTTCAAGTAAAGCCCTCGTTAGTTCAATAATCATCTAACGGGCACTGGCATATATTTTGTGAAATAAGCACCTAAAATCAACAATATAACAGTAATAGACCAATTCAATAGCCCCATAAAGTCAAACCAATAAGCAAGAAGATTTGTTACGGCAATTAAATATAAACAAATTGAAGTTAAAATACTCTTAATCCCTATGATACCAGCTTTTTTTCTTTTTTGAATTACAACTGATATAGAAAAAATAAGTGTAATTATTAGAATAATAGATAAAATAATCTGTACCAATTTAGTTTCCCCCTTATTTACTTTCTAAGATAATCTCTTTTTCATTATCATTCCAACTAATTGTGAAGACTAGTTTAGAAAATGAAGAAGTCATTGGTTTCAGTGAGAAAAGATTCGAAAAGGTTTATATCTAAAAAGCCGAGATATTCGGCTTTTTTATTATGCTTCAGAAAATCCTATCCCAAAGCTAACTAATAATAAAAATATAGTCAAAAGTACAAAACATAGACTATTGACAATGACACTTAAAATTATAATATTTGTTTTTTTAGTTCTAATCCCCATCACCATTGAAACAATAAATCCAATATCTATTAATGCGAATAGCCCTAAACAAATAGTTAGGTATGGTTCATTCACGAAACGACTAATAAAGAAAACTGCAAAAGTAGCTGTGACTAATATAAGTGTAAAGATTATTGGCCTCGATTCTTTGCGAATAACTTGAAGATCACTTTCCATCAAAATCACCTCTCTGTATCTTTCATAACTGATTATCTTAGTTTTATTACTTGTTCAATCTCCTCAGTCTTATTTAATTAGATTATACCAAAATAATCCAAACTCTTGTTAAACTATTCTGCCCCGTTAGCCATCCAGGTAGCGCAAAAACCAGCGCTACACCACAGAAGATGAAAGATGATTAAGTTCTTTCATGGGAGTTGAATAGCAACAATCTTTTCGAAAACAGCCTTTAACAAAGAAAAAGGTCTAGTGTTGCCATCACAAGGGGAACAACAATCAACAATAGACGCCAGACACAAGTTGTTTTCGTGAATGGCACCCATTACAGGCACTGTTGTTATATATTAATCTTTGAAATTCAAATAAAAACTAGTTTTTTATAGATCCCATTCATTATTTAAGTCATTGTTGTTACCGAACTGAGCTTGAATAACGTTGTCAACAGCCTTGGCGTCTTCTTGAATAAAGGTCTTCATTCCATTAAGGAATTCTTTGGGATCGTTAAATACGTTTTGCAAAGCATTTGAAACTCTTTCAGTCCTAGAGTTTCCAGTATTCATTATGTTGTCCAAAGTGGCACCAGAAGAGCTGTACATTTGATAAATAAGGTGTTGCATTTTAGTTGAACGTTCTCGTTCTTGCCCCAACTTTTCTTGTAAACGTCTATTTTCATCTTGCATTTCATTGATCTTGGCATTTGCATTATTTAAGTCGTTAATCGTTCTGTGCAGCTGTTTCTCCATAGGAAGGAGGTATGTAGCTAATTCTTTTTTATCTGAAGCGTATTTATTTAATAAATCTTGCACGTCAACGAAGTCGTAATTATCTCCTTCTGTCAAAGAGAAATTCTTCGTTTTCACAGGTATCCATATTAAATAAGAAATTAAAAGCACGTATTTATCCCATATAATAAACGACCTGAAAGCAGCTATGCTTTTAGGTCGTTTCATGTGTACATAATCATGCGACAATCAAAAAACGACCACTTCTTAATGGTCGTTTGTAAATTCAAGCTCTTTAGGTGGCTCCCCTTTTTTATTCATCAAGCGCATACGGATTGGCTCGATTTTTAGTGTAATCATTTCATCATGGTTACCAACGAAAATGCTTGTAAAAAATTCGGCTAACTTATTTTTTATTCCTTCCTCTAGAATTTCTGTTAGCTTTCCTTCTATTTCAACGTACGTGTCACCAAAGCCTCCATTTTCGTATCCATATAATATATGTGTATATGGGTTTTTGCGAAGCTCCTCCATCTTTTCAGAATGTTGATTTGTTACTGTGTATAATACAAAATCTTCATGTTGGAATGTCATATAGCGTGAGTACGGTTTGCCATTCTCGACAGTTGCCATCGTTCCTATTTTTTCACGATTTAAAACTTCTAGTATTTCATCTCGCACAGAGGTCATATCATCTCATCCTTTCTTATCCCTACTATTTTGTCCTTATTTAGCTTACCTAATCATTTTTTCGAAAAATGCGAATTGACTATCTTCTGTTCATTTTAAAATCTATTGCTATAATAACTTGTTGAACAACATGAATTTTTAGAATGAGGGTTATAATGATGAAGCAAGCATTTTTCACACGGTGTCTGTTTTTCTTAACGGGTATTTTGCTTTTATCCTTAGGTATAACATTGACAATTAAAGGTCAGATTTTTGGTGTTGGTTCGTGGGATGTGTTACATATTGGACTAGTTAAAACATTGGGATTAACTATTGGTACTTGGTCCATTCTCATCGGACTAGCCATAATAGCATTTGATATAGTAATAACAAAGAAGTTTCCACTACCTGGTACGTTTATAGATATGTTTTTAGCAGGAATTTTCATTGATATTTTTAACTATTTGCTTCCTGATATAGATGGTTTTTGGATGCAGCTACTTTCATATGTATGCGGCTTACTATTACTTGGCTGGGGTTGCGGTATGTATATGGTGGCCAATTTAGGGATTGGCCCTCGTGACTCATTAATGCTTCTAATGGTCCATAAGCTTGGCTGGAGTGTCACACGCTCTCGAACAACTATGGAAGTAACTGTCGCTTTAATTGGCTTTTTACTAGGTGGTCCTATCGGCGTTGGTACTGTTCTAATGGCTTTCGGACTTGGACCGATTGTACAATTCGCTTTAACGTTTAATGAAAAATTATTTCTGAGATGGACTGGCGTGAAAAGCGCTGTGGTATAGGCTTACAAGACAATGCAAAAGTGCATTGTCTTTTTTTTATTCGGTTGCAATATACAGTTCAACTATATATAATCAAACTATATAGTTGAACTGTATATGAGGTGAACTTGTGAAAAAACATAAATTACTACCTTTATCCGAAACCATGCATTATATTCTACTCGCCTTACGTGAACCGTTACATGGCTATGCAATGATGCAAAAAATCGAGGAAATGAGCGCTGGTAGTGTAAGGATTGCGGCTGGGACTATGTATGGAGCAATTGAAAATTTGTTGAAATATCATTGGATTTCGCCTATAGAGACCCAAGATACGAGGCGCAAGATTTATCAAACAACAGCTGAGGGACTAGCCATATTAGCGGCCGAGCAAGAAAGATTGCAGCGAATTTTATCTTTATATGAGGGAGCAGATGGGCATGATAAAATTTAAAATCTTTTTTGATATCGAAAAGGAAGAGCAATGGTTGAATCATATGTTGTCCAAAGGATGGGTTTGTACAAACATAAATTCTGCCGGTTTTTATACATTTAAAAATACGGTTGATCTTGAACAAGTTATCCGTATTGATTTTCAGCAGGATTTTCGGAGAGAAGAGCGATCTAACTATAAACAGTTATATGAGGATTTTGGATGGCAAGCATTAAAAGAAAAATCGTATGACGGTACCTATTATTGGTTAAAAAGAAAAGATGGCGACGATGAATTATTTTCTGATCATGATTCGCAAATTGCTAAATATAAACGATTAATGAAACACGCTAGCAATTTGGCTATATTCTCTTTTATATGGTTAATGTTTTTTTATTCCAATGATAACTTTTACTTTTTCAATATAAAAGATGCTTATTTTACTCCTGGTTTATGGGATGCAGAAGGTTTTTCTTTCCTTTTTTCTTTTTTATTTGAAACCCCCTTTGCCATTATGCGTTTTATCCCACCATGGTTATTTTTAGCAACTTGCAGTATGTACGTAGTGATGTATTTCCGTTATCGCAAATTTATACAGCAGTTTATACAATAAACAGCAAGGAACCACTTATGGAGTTAGCCCCTTCATTTGAACGCCAAATCGTTTGGCAATAGAAAGATAGCTTTCGATACCTGTTAAATATGACTGAACAACATCTAATTTTAAACATTTGTATACGAATTATTTTTTCTAGTCATCGAAAAATCCCTTTTAAGTAGATGTTAACTATAGATTACTGTAGCTCTTTTAACATTTTCTACTTAAAGGGGATACTATCAAAACAGCTCCTATTATATCTATATTCTCAGGTTCTTATCTCATGCGGGAGCAATCGAATCGTTTTTGTACGACTAATCGGCACTGCTGAATCGTGCTCGACGACGACAACTGTTGAAAATTTATTATAATAATGGTCATCGTGAGCCTTCGGAGATAAAATAATAAGCTTTCGTTGTAATTCGTTTACATATAAATCAAACACTTTTTCTTTCCGTTCTTCATCTAATGCACTATCAAATTCATCTAGGACGATGAAGCTTGGTGAAGTATTTAAATTTTGTAGCAGGGCAAGTGCAAATAATAGTGAGCTTAATGATTCTTCACCGCCTGACACACCTTTTCCTAGCTTACCATGTCTGGCCTTTGTGCCAACATCTTCTAAACGACCACTATGACCTATTTTCCGTGCCTTAATATATAATTTAAAAATCGTACGACCTTTTTTATCTTCAAAACGTTCATATTCGATTTTTCCTTCAAATTGGAATTCATCCATATATTTCGCAAATAAATTGTTAATTTTAAGAACATTCATATTGATGGTTGTTTCAAGACGATTCTCATTTTCTAATGCTCGATTTCTGTGAATTTCTAAGTATTCCTGTGTCTGATCTACTGTCTCTTTTTTTATGTCAAAGTCATCTTTTACTGCAACATAATTACGCTCTGCCTCCGGATTCACCTTTTCTGCTCGTGCATTCTCAAAGTTGATACGGGCTGTGGTATTATCACTCTTTAACTTTGGAATAGTGCAATTTAATGATAGAGGTACTTCTTGCACTGCAGCAAAAATATCTGGAATAATTGTTGCTAGCTCTTCCAAACAAAGCTGTTCTTGCAAAATGGAAGCCTCTGCCACTTCGAATTCTTCCTGGTATTTGACAAGCATCTTCTTCGTACCTTGCACGTCATTTTCCGCATCCGTTAAATCACGCTCAAGCGATCGAATATCACTTTCCTTCTGTCTACAAACATCATGAAGTTTATAGCTCTCATCCTTTAATTGATTCAGTTTGCTATTCGACTCATCAATAGTATCATTCATGTCTTTTAACTTTGATTTCGTTTCTGCAAGCTGTTCTTGAACTTTCTTTAAAGCTCCAAGCTGCTCATAAATATCTAGCTCGGTTTTTAGCTTTTCTAATTCAAATTGGATGGCTATTTTTTTCCCTTGCTCGTTTTGTATTGCTGTTGTCGTCTGGATTTCTTGTTTCTGAAGCGCTGTAAACTGCTCGTCTAGTTTTGTTTTGTACTGTAGCTTATGATGCTTAAATTCAGCATCTACAACACTTGCTTCTGCCTTCTGTACATCCTTTATAATACTATTTAGTTTTTGCAAATTAATTTGGTTTTCTTTAAATTGTGTTGTCGCTGTTGATAACTGTGTTTCAAGCTGAACTCTTAATTGGCGCATTGTGAGTAACTGCTCTTTCAGCATTTTATCATTTAAAATAACTGTATTTTTTTCTTGCGCACCTCGATAGCCGTGCTCGTCCACTAATAATTCACCTTGGATTTTTGGCGCTTGAATCTCGAAAAATTGCTGTGCCCACCACAATGCTTTTACGGCAAAATTTTGTTCTTTTTCCGATAATCCTTGTCGAATAACTAATTTTTGCGCTGGTAAACTAGTTGTTAAACGCTCTGGTACAATTGAACGTAACGACACATGATACAAATCATTAAACGCTACTTTCTCTTTTGCATCATAAAAAATGGTGTATTTAATTGAATTCAAACGATTTTCATGCTCTATTGTGGCACCTTCAGCTAACGTAACTAAATCTCGGAATGTATAAGCCGAGATATCTCGATGCTTGAATTGTTGTAAGCCCGCTATTTGACGAGCTGAATATATTTGATTGTTTTCACGTTGTGTAATTTCAATTATTGTATCTTCAAGTGCCTGTTCTAAGGAAACTTTTTTCTTATAATAATCTTGAATTTGCTCTTCAAGATGTGTAATTTTTTGTTGTACTTGATGGGAACTCGTATGCTCTGCTAGAAGTGCGATTGCTTCCTGTTCCTCTTTTTCAATTTGCTCTAGCTCCCATTTAAGGGTAAATCTATTTCCATTAAGCTCATCCTTATGCATAGTCAAATTTGTTAATTGCTGCTGTAATTGTATATACTGCTGTTCAATTATAACTAGTTCTTGCTGTGCATCATTGAATTTTGCTTTTGTAACATCCTCTGTAAATCGAAGCTGTTTACGCTGTTCCTCTGTATGAACAAGTTGATCCTTTAATTCCTGCTCTGTCACAATCAAGGTCTCTCGTTTCTTGGATAACTGTTCAAGTAATGTTGATTTTGATCGCTTTTCCTCATCCATTTGCAGTTGTTTTTTTTGCAGCTCTTGTAATAAGAGTTTTGCTTTTTCGATTTGTTTCTTTATTTGTACAATTTTTTCCTCTGTATCTTGACGAATGTCCGTTTGCTTTATTTGTTTTTCTTCAAGTTCTAGCTTTTGATTGTTGTATAATTGCACAAGTGACATGGTATAAAGGATATGTGCTTTTCCTGCTTCATATAGACGGGCCTTGTTATTTTTCAAACGATCAAATTCTTCTTTTGCTATTTTCAAATTAAATTCAGCCTGCTTAACAACTGTCTTTGCAGCTATCAGTTCTTGTTCCAGCTCTTTAACACCTTCAATTGCCGTTTCCCATGACTGCTGGATTTCAGTAATATTATGCATTTCGCTAAATCGACGAAAACGCTCTTCTGGCGCCATTACAGCAAACTGATTCACTTCTTGCTGATACCATATTAAATAAAATAAATCTGAATCAATTTTATATTTAAACTGTAAATCTTCTTTATATGTTGTAAAATTACGTTGGTTTGTATCACCTGAACGATAAATATCACTGACAGTCAATGCGTCCTCTGTTTCTCCTGTTAGGACATGATATTCACGCTGCAATGCGCCCCTATTTGCATCCTGCTCAATCACCAATCGAAATGAAACGACAGGTGCTGCGTCAATTCTAGAAGGTCCTTCATTTTTAAAGGTTAGTTCTACAATCGCTCTCCATTTTTGATGGCTTGGTAAATTATTTGAACGCAAGCCCTCTAAATCAATTTTTGAAGAATATAGCACCGCTCCCATACAAAATGAAATAGTTGATTTTCCTGTTCCATTTGGACCGGTGATTAGAATATGATCATTAGCTTCACCAAACAAGATGCGCGTTGGTTTATAGTCACGTATTCCACTAAACTCAGACGATAGGGAATCATAGTGCATCCTCCCGAATATACAGATTATAGCGTTTGAAAAATTTCAATACTTCTTCTTTATTCAACTGAGTGGATTGAGCAAATTCGGCTGTTCTTCGTAAAAACGAATCGGAAAACATATGAACACCAATCGCTGTTAACGAGTAAGCTTTTTCATTTTTTGAAATATCATTTTCTTCAACTGCACCGATTTTTTTCAGTTGGTCGATATTTTTCAGTAATTTAGCACTCGCATTTAACAGCTCATGTCCAAAATCTGTTAATATTTGCTGTACTAATGTATATTCATGATTTAGCACTTCCTGCTGATAGAACATATACAGTAAAATGGCAAGTGCCTCTTTGCTTAATGTCGACTTTGCATCCTTTGCAGAAACTCGCATCATAACGATTACACGCGTTCTTTTTTCATCATATATTACACGAAAGTAGCGATGCACTGCTGCATTTACACGTTCAATAAAAGAATAAAAAGCCTTGTCATCATTTTTTATGTTTAATAGCTTTTCTAAATCCTTGCGTCTTAAACCGTAATTACTGCCTAGTACACTTGCAGAGGATGAAAATAATAGCTGCATGAATGCTAGCTCTTCCTCCGCCGATAAGTAGGCACGTAAGTTACTCATTGTCGCGAGTTGTGCGTTTATGTCGTTGTAATGTAAATCGTCTGTCGTCATCTTCTACCCACTCCCATCGTTTATCGAATTGTTTTGTGTCCAATACTTCCTTCATATTCATCTTTTGCTTACTCGTTAAAGCAGATACAGCTAAAAGGGAACGAATGGCATCTCCCCATTCAGCAGAGCTTGATTCTATCATCACTTCCTCAAGTTCACTTTCACCATGTACATCTAAGTAGTGTTCGATGACATCCGTATTAATAATCGCCTTCGTCATTTTCCAAGCTGCATCATCAAACAATTGTTGAACGGATTCACCTTCAACAACTGTTTCTTCAAAGTCGATTTCCTCCTTAGTCTCAATTGGATCATTTACTTTTGGCTCATAGGTTTCTAAATAGTGAATAGCTTCATCAATATCATGTCCACCTATTGGAGCTGCAAATTTAATTGGCATCCAAATACCGTCAAGTTCCTCATCCTCATACTGTGCCTGCTCCATAAAACTAAATAAATCGAACGCGTTTGGGATATTCGAATCGATTGGTGGGTTGTACATATTTACTATAAATGTACGTATCTTTTCTGGAGAAATCGAATCTGAGAGAGGCGTATCCTGCATCGTTACAAAGCGAATATATTTCGTAAGCATCCCTAGACTAAGAGCTGTTCCCTTTGATAAAATGGCTGTTCCACGTTGTACTAATTCACTCATCACTAAGCTCTCTTCTACTGTTTGGAACTGACTAAGTCGCTCTTGCATTTTTAGTTCAAGTTCCTGCATTAGCTGATGGATAATTTCAAGCTGTGGTAAGGCATTTCGATCAGCAAAAAATTCTAATTGACGAAGTTCCAGTTTTTGAATTGCATCTTCAACATTGTGAATCATAGAAGCAATTTTATTGCCTCCTGAGATTCCATTATCATCATAGGCTGCACTAAGCTCCGCATCTCGTCGTGCTTGGAAGAGCGAACGTCCAATATCATCCTGTAAATAATAGGCTAATGAATCATTAGCAAGTCGAATAAGTGCATCCATCATCCGTTTACCACGGTCTAATAATTTTATTTGACGCGTTTGCTTCGTGAGCCAGCTATTACGTGCCAAAATGTAAATTAAGTGATCAAGTTGCTTAATGGTTGGTGGTGCATCGTCGATATATGTATTGCGATAGCGATAATACAGCATTTCTGTATCCTCAATCACGTCTGCTAGGCCTAAAGATTCTTCATATAAAAGCTGAATCGTATTCAGAAAGCGCAAAATTTCAAGCGGTGACTCATAAATTTGCTGGCTCCCAAGCTCATTTAATACTCCAGCCAATGAGGCAATATCACGCATTGATGTTTTAAGCTCAGCTGTGTTCGATTCAACATTAAAAATAGAGATTGGTGCACGCTTTACTGTATCCATTTCATCCATTGTTCTACATCTCCTAATTGCTGCTCTTGTTCGTGTTCAGCTACTTCAAGTTCACCCAGTAGCCACTTTTTATAGACTTCGATATCAGAAAAAGTCCGATTATCCCTAGCAATGATTTTATACGGTGTATTCATCATTTGTACTGCATGCATAGCTATAGTTAAGCCTGCAACATCAAAATCTGTCCAAACAATCACAGTTTGTGTGGCGACTAGCTGACGAATCAACATTTTATGCGCAGATCTTATTTGACCATCTAAACATAAAATAAAGGAATTAGTACGCTGTAAAAAACTCGTTTCCTTTGCCATTCGTGTAAGAATTGCTCTATTTTCAACAAGCCAAATAAAACTCGCATCAGTTTTATAAGTATCCTTTAGAATGGCATCATCGGTTAATGCATGAATAACACCTTGTTGATAATGGCTAAATGTCCCCGTTAACTCACCCGCAAAAAAGACTGGAGTAATTTTCCCTAAACTAATTAATCCGCAATCGCCTGTTTGTATAGAGAAAACACGCTCTAGCTCTTCGATAAATTCTTTTTGCTCACGGTCGAAAACTTTAGAGCCACCAATTTTATCAAAAAGCGTTGCACCTATTTCTTTAAAATCAAACAGTAATCCTTCATTTGCCAATTGGAAAAAGCCGATTGAAAAGTGTAAAAAACGTAATCGTTTTTCAATCGACCAATGGGATAATAATTTTGTCGTATGTGCCAATTTTTCGATTGGCATTGCTACAAATTCATTTAATTGATGCACAGCTTGTTGGAGTTCTTTTATTGGTTGTATGTCAGCACTTTTTTGCAGCTGCAATGCATAATTTTCTAACCTTTGCGTCTGCAGCTCGTTCTGAGCATCAAAATAGTACTTTAAACTTTGACCAATTCGGTAATGGATTGCTTTTGCGGTACGTCCATCTTGTGCGAAAACAATTTCTTCTATAATCCACCCTTCCTTAATCCAGCTTTGGATTGTAGAAAAATCTTCTGTTAGCTTTCGCTTTGCATTTTTTGTAAATTTATAATTTATAAGCTCTTGTGATGGCTTTGTTGTTGTTAGTTGCCCTACCTTTAAAAACGATACATTGCGATACGTTCGTGCAGTTTGTTTTGCTACCGTATACTGCTTAATTGTATCTGAAATATATTTTGGAGGTACTTCAAGGTGCTCCCCATTTTTGACAAAATACGAAGTCAAAAATTGTTCTATCATACTATCACACCCTTTCTCACTCCATTATACAAAACTAGAGTATTGAATGCAGTAAACCTATTTATATAAATAAAATCTAAAAAATCTGTTAAAACACATAATAAAAACTACATCATCCATTAGGCGGATCTGATGGAATGATGTAGCTTTTTTCTTTTTACGATTCCTCTGGATTTTTCCCAGTAGCCTCGATTACTTCAGGGGTTCCATCTACTGTGTCCTCCTGCACATTTTCAGCAGCAGGCGGCGTAATCGTCACTAATGTATAATCATCTTCTTGTAAAATTTCAAAGGTAAACTTTTCGCGAATATCTCCTACATAAAGTGATGTCCCGATGGCTACATCAGTCACATCAACCTCTATTGTTTCAGGGATTTCTGTTGGATTTACTTTTATGCGAACTTCACGATTAGGCTGTAATAGGAATCCACCATCTGCAACTCCAATAGCATGACCGGTAACCGTTACTGGAATATCAACCTCTAGTTCCTCGGACATATCGATGGACTTAAAATCTACATGCTTAACATTGCCCTTTAACGCACAGCGTTGTACTTCTGTTAATACCGCGTTGACCCGTTGACCGTCTACATCTAATTGAAAGACATTTTTATTGCCGAATTGAGCTAACATTTTTGCAAATTGTCTGGCATCCAGTGATACTGCTGTCGATTCCATTTGATAGCCATATACAACGCCCGGAATAGCACCGTTCTGTCTAAGTTGAGTTAATGATGATTGACGCCCTTTATCGCGTTTTTTTACAGTTAAAACAGTATTCATTGTATTTTCCCCTTTCATGGAAACTAGTCTCATAAAAGGTTTTGCCCGTTCTATAGATTTTTATACATTTTAGTGCACTACCCTCACTCATTTACCCCAACAAAAAAGCCGTGACGTTATTATGCTCGGCTAAATTGATTTATTATACTCTTCCAGCTACGCTCAAAATCACCGCTAACATTTTGGCTCTATAAGTATGGTACTTTTAGAGCTTGGTTCTATCAAAAAAACTACACCTCAACTGTTCGGGCTTACGAACAGTTGAAGCGTAGTTTAGACATGTACTTATCAAATTGTTACTTTAATATCTAACAATATGTGTAAATCATGAAGCTTTTTAATTTCAAAATGTGGTTGAATATCGCTTGTATTTTCAATATCACGTATATTAAACCAGCATGTATCAATTCCGGCTTGTAGTCCGCCTTTAACATCCGATGTTAAAGAATCACCAATAATCAAGGTTTTATCCTTATTTATATGATCGATACGATCAAAAACATAATCGAAAAAAGCTGGCATCGGTTTTTGATAGCCTGTTTGCTCCGAGATAAAAATGTCTTTAAAAAATTGTGCTAAATTTGCATCCTCTAGTCGTTTATTTTGAGTCATTGTTTTACCATTTGAAACGACATATAAATCATAATTATCGGCAAGCTGTTCGATTACTTCGTAGGCACCATCTACAAAATGATGTGCCTCCTTCAAATATTTTTGAAAGACCGCTTCAAAGTATTCCCCATCTACATCTAAGCCGAATTCCTTTAACGCAATCGAAAATCGAGTGTTATGTAATGTATTTTTAGACACCTCATCGCGTTCAAAAGCACGCCACATAGATTCATTAATCTCTTTATAACGCGCTATCATCGTCGGAGTTGCTGCAATATTTTCCTGTTTAAATAAACGGTCAAGTGCTGCATTTTCAGCTAAGTCAAAGTCTAATAATGTGTCATCCACGTCAAACAATAATGTTTCATAGTTAGTCATGTCATTCCCTACTTTCTTTGGTGCTATATTACCATATCATTCCTTCTATCATAACGTTTTTTTAGAAAAATAACAGTAAATTCACCCACCTGTCAACTTTACGGAATTTTAGGAATAATCACACAAGGGAAACTTTGAAAAATATTTCCTTCATTGCGTAATAAAAATGATCATCTTGCCTAAAAATAGCCCTTTCGATAATTTCATATTTGAAAATAACAGCGAATATGAGACAATAGAATGCTAGAAAGGAAGATGTACGAATTATGACGACTCTACAAAAAATTACGCCTGCCTTTGATCCATGGGAAGCGTATTTAGATGTTGAACAACATGGGCATATGACCCTATCTAATATTGAATTTACAACAACAACACTTTGTAATATGCGCTGTGCACACTGCGCGGTTGGTTATACATTACAAACTAAAGATCCAGATGCACTGCCTATTGAGCTAATTATAAAGCGTCTTGATGATATTCCACACCTTAAAACTATCTCGATTACTGGTGGTGAACCGATGATGTCTAAGAAATCCGTTCAAAACTATGTATTGCCTTTATTGAAATATGCGCATGAACGTGGCGTGCGAACACAAATCAATTCCAACCTAACATTGGAGCCTGAACGTTATTTACTGATTGCACCGTATTTAGATGTACTACATATCTCACATAACTGGGGTACGATCGATGAATTCGTCGAAACAGGTTTTGCCATGATGGAGCGAAAACCGACTTATGAACAGCGTGCAGCTTTATTCCAACGCATGATTGATAACTCAAAAATGCTTGCAGAACACGGTGTAATGGTATCGGCGGAAACAATGTTAAACAAAAAAACTTTACCGTACTTAGAACATATTCATAACCAAATCATCAATGAAATGAAATGTGCACGCCATGAGGTGCATCCGATGTACCCTTCAGATTTCGCAAGTTCCCTTACATCTCTATCACTTGAGGAAACTCGTGATGCGATTCATCATCTACTTGATGTTCGAGATGAAAATACTTGGATGCTTTTTGGTACGCTATCTTTCTATCCATGTAGCATGAATGAGGAAGATCAAAAACTCCTAAAACGACTACGAGAAGAAAAGAACGTTACGATGCGCAATGATCCAGATGGTCGTTCTCGCTTAAATGTCAATATCTTTACAGGTGATGTCATTGTGACAGACTTTGGCGATACACCAGCGCTCGGCAATATTGCAAACGACGAATTACCAGCAATTTTTGATAAATGGATGGCAACAGATTTAGCGAAATCACTAAACTGCCACTGTCCGGCTGTAAAATGCTTAGGTCCTAACGTTCTTGTTAAAAATATGTACTATAAAGATACACAGTTTATTAGTGACTCAGCTAGAGTGTAAAGTGAAAATGTCCAATGCATACATTTGCATTGGACATTTTTTATAGGATTTATGAAATTTTCGCCTTACAATAAATGTTCTGTTAAGTTATTATCTGTTACTTCTTCTTATTCCTCATGTAAATTTAGACTTTTTATTCTTTCAATTTTTTCTCTCGATAAGCCTAATAAACCCATTATTTCTTCAATCGGTTCATGACGTTGTAGTAATTTTTTCACTAACTCTATTTGCTCTTGTTTACGCCCTTGTTCTAGCCCTTCTTTTATTCCCTCTGTTTTCCCTTGTTCTCTTCCCTTATTGATCCCATCAATGTAGCGAGCTTCTTCATCTAGGATATACTTTAAACGAGACTGATAAGCAAGAATAGTTTCAGGGGATTGACTGATTTCTTCCCATGTATCAAATGCTGCACGTAAGTTTTCATCCTTCATCGCTAACTCCTCCAATTCACGATATATATCCGCATATACTTTCTTTTTACGACCATCAACCATACCAAGTAATAACAACCATCGAATTAATATATTTTCAAGGGCATCCAACTTTTCTTCATGCCAGAGAGTAATAAACTTGTTCATCTCTATAAAGTGAATTTCCAAAACATCTTCTTCTGGCATTAGCCTTGATAACGTTCTGTCTTCGTACAGATGATAAGTACTATGATAATTTTTGTTATTTTTAAACATTGTAAAATTACAAATATTGATCGTAATAGTTGGGCGCAATTCACTATACCCCATACCTCTTACTAGTTGTGACTCATACATTTTTGCCCAATAATATAGCGTTCTCTTTGTCATATCATGCTGATTGGATAGTTGAATTTCTACATTGATAAAATCGCCCTTTTGTGTTTTCACAAGAATATCGAGCCGAGATTGTTTATCGTCCTGATATTCACCGCCCAATTCATGCTGAATAAATGTTACTTCTTTAATAGTATCTCGTCCAGTAAGCTTTAACACCGCATTCAAAAAGACAATAGTAATTATCTTCATTCAGTAGAAGCTCCCACCTCTGAAAGGTGGTGAGATGAATACAAATGTGATTCCTTTGCAGTGTGTATCCACCCCCCTACTGAATGAAGATAATGCCTCCGGCGGATGTCACGGATTTTGAAAGGAATGAATTGTGCGAGCACAATTCAAAATCCGGACGCAATTACGCCAAGGCGAAATTGATTTTTATTTTTTCACTACCAAACAATTGCTTGAAGGCAAAATCAACCTTCAAATCAAAAAACTTATCTAACGGAATTCTTCGTATTGCTTTTCGATTCATCAGGTATCACCTCTTTTTTATTACTATCATTATAGCATGGGCGAACTACTAAACCTCTTTAAAACATCAAAAACGTATTATTAATAAAATCTTAATTTCTTTAAAGACCTAAACTCTTAATTTTATAAGTTTAAATCAAAAAAGCTATGTTCACATATACTGATGAACATAGCTTCTCTTTTGTTATTTTCCACAAAGTTCCTTATATTTTCACCACTATCACCTGTACACATTTCAGTTTTCCCCTAATTATTTTTGTACAGGAAATCCCTATTTGCCACGCAAGCAAGTTCATTAGTATCGATCCTTAAATTCGTGTTGTCTTGATTATTTGCTGTCCATCCTATTTCATGATTCATAGTTTTCACTAGCAAATTCGAAGCTACTCTGGTTGATTAGTAAGTTCAATAAAATACTTAAAGCAATTCTTCTTTGTGCAAGTACTCTCGCCGCTAAAGCTGTGGCGTTCCTATTAATTCCTTTGCAACTAGCGTAAAAGTATTCAAGCGACTTTCTAGTGCGTATTGGTTGCAGTTTAGCATCACTTCGTCAAATCCATATTGCTCTTGCTCTGCTACTAAAAATTCAGCGATTTCCTTCGGTGTTCCGACAAGATTGGCTTTTCGATTATTGGCGATTGTCATTTTATCCAACTCCGTAAGTGGATAATCCTTTGCTTCCTCAGGTGACATCGCTTGAATGATTTGTCCCTTCATGAGATGAAGACGTGTAATATCGATCGGCTTTGCCAAATATTCCGCTTCCTCTAACGTATCTGCAACTGTCGCCGCATAAGTAACGATAATTTGTGGCTTCTCCATATAATAGGAAGGTATAAAGTAATCTCTATACGTATCAAATATATCCTTTGACATATTGCCAGTGAAAAACTGTGCATATGAGTAACCCACACCTAATCGTCCTGCCTGCATAGCACTTTGCCCACTAGACCCAAGTAACCAAGCCTCAGGTAATTGGATATTCACCGGTGCCGCTATCACTTGATCATAGACATCTTCGCCTGTTTTTTGATTATTCATCAGTTTTAAAATGATTTCGAGCTTATCGTATTGCTCTGTAAAACGTTGTCTTCTTCCCTCTGCTAGCGCATAAATAGAGGCATGGTCACCACCAGGGGCTCTACCGACGCCAAAATCAATACGATTTGGTGCCAAGCCACTTAATGTTTTAAAAACCTCTGCCAGCTTATATGGAGAATAGTGCATCATCATCACACCTCCAGTACCGATACGAAGACGTTTTGTTTTCGCTGCTAGGAAAGCAGCTGTAACCTCGGGAGCTGAACTTGCCAGTGAATGGCTATTATGGTGCTCCGCTAACCACATACGATGATAGCCAAGCTCTTCACCTAAAAGCGCTATTTGTTCTGTACGCCGAAAAGCCTCCTCAGCAGTATGATCTTTTGGTATAGGCATTTGATCTAAAATACTTAATCTCATTGAAAACACCCTCTCTGTCTAAGCATCCTCCTTACTGTAATATAGGAAGTTCTTTTTACAAAGCAAAAGACCTTACTCATAGGCAAGCCGCTTTGCATGCCATGTGTCATAAACCATGCCAATAAGCAACCGGTTTTGTTTGGGATTCAATACGACATCATTAAATTTCATTGCATAAATAGAAAATTGCTTTGTTTGTTCATCCACTACGAACTGTAAAATGGCATGTCCTTTTTCATCTTCAAATGTAATATCACCTGATAATTCGACAACATGCTCGCCTGTTTTTGCCTGATAATATCGCCAATATGGTTCAAAAAATGCATAATTAAATGCATTACGAACAGATACTTCTGAAAAATCTCCCAAATACCCTTCTTTTACAGTATCGATATATTCATTATCAGTTATATCTTTTTTGGCATTATACACACATCCGACAAGTAGCCCCATACATACAACACAAACAAATACTCTTACATGATTTCCTAAACTCAAATGTCATCACGTCCCCTTTACGCAAAAAACATCATCACCTACATAATACATTAAAATATACACATAAAGTAGAATATTTTTGATTTTTAAAGAATTTAAAAATATCAAAAGAGATCAAATTCTCGAAATTAATAGAAAAATATAATTAAAGCTATTTACAGTTACTTTTCATTTCGCTACTATCAGATTATTATTATAGAAAAGAGATGACCTACGTGCCTTTTGATTTAGATGTAAACATTTTACTCATTCTTATTTTTTTTGGCTTTCTAGCCGCATTTATCGATTCTGTTGTAGGAGGCGGCGGACTTATTTCATTACCCGCTCTTATGTTTGTTGGCCTTCCACCATCTGCAGCTGTGGCTACCAATAAGTTAGCAGGTACTATGGGGTCATTAACGAGCACTATAACATTTTATCGCTCTGGTAAATTGGATATTAAAGCCGTTTATAAACTGTTCCCTTTTGTTTTTATAGGCTCAATGATCGGTGCATGGATTGTCCATCTTATGGATCCTAGTGTTCTAAAACCACTTATGCTTGTCATGCTAGCAGCTGTAGCTATTTATACTATTTTCAAGAAAGACTGGGGTAGCATTTCTACCTATAAAATATTAACACCTAAGCGTTACGCATTTTTTGTCGTGATTATTACCTTAATCGGCTTCTATGACGGCTTTTTAGGGCCAGGGACAGGCTCATTTCTACTGTTTGCCTTTTTAATAGTTGGCTTCGACTTTTTAAAATCAGCGGGCAATGCCAAATTTCTGAATTTTGGAAGTAATATCGCAGCCCTTCTTATGTTTATATACTTAGGGCAAATAAATTATGCCTATGGTTTACCTATGGGACTTGCACAAATTGCTGGTGCAATTGTTGGTTCTAAATTTGCCATTAAACGTGGCAGCGGGTATGTACGTAATTTATTTATCGTTGTGACAATTCTATTACTTTTGAAAAATACATATGACTATTTTTCATGATTGATTCCTTATATCTATCAATTTTTCCATGCAGTTATAATGAAGATCAAACTAGCTATGGCATTTTTCATTAAAGAAATTGTAGAAGTAGTTATCAATTTATCGACCAAATAGAAGCATGCTAAAAATACAGCATGCTTCTATTAAAGTTCAGTTATTCATACTTCTCTGTCTATAATTATTCTTTCTTACTATAAATTCCATAAGCAATAACTCCAAATAAATAACCTATTCCAGCCCCTAAGCCAATTGTAAATACTAGAAAGTTTGGTTTGAAATACATGCCAAAAATCTCACCGAAAGCACTACCAAAAATGATTCCCAATGGTATTAAACTATCTTTTAAATCTTTAGCGTCTTTTGACTTTTTCATACCTAATGTTCCTTTCTGAGAAAAAATTTCACCTATTCCAGGGCCAAGAGCAAAACTTAAAGAAAGATATACAATCAACATACATAAAAGATGTCCTGCCAAAAAGCAGCTGAAGAGTAATTGCTTGTATTTTCACTCTACTATATGTACGAGATGGTTCATGTAGAAAAAATTCCAGAGACACTTTCTCATTTCGATCATATTTTTAGGATATTTTCTTCGATTGCAATTCCAGCTACTTAGATGCTCTTCCTCCCCCAGCCAATTTTATTTGTAATTGTGACCAATTTACTCTTTCCCCTTTCTAAGCAATTGTAAAAGGATTATAATTTGCTATGATTTTTCACCACAGTAAAATGTACTGCATAGTGCAACTTTACCAGTGGAGGATTTCTTCATCCGCACTGATGATTATTACAAATCGATTTTTTACTGACAGTTATGCGGGATAAATTACCAAGTACCAATGACTTATCTTTGAAGTTAACAAGAATAAGATAAGTTTTTTTATGCTTTCAACTTTTTTTCCCCTTTCATACGTCTAGTACTTGTATACAATTTAAAAATGTTAAAAAGGAGCTTCTTTGGACATGAAAACAAGAAATGCATTTCAACATGAAGAGGTATTTGTCCAGTTAATTCGCGAACAGAAAGAGCGTTTTTATTTGCTCGCGTATAGCTATACGAAAAATGAACAGGACGCACTTGATGTTGTACAAGACAGTATTCAAAAAGCAATGCTTTCTCTCGATCGACTAGAAAATGTCGAGTATATGAAAAGCTGGTTTTATAAAATCGTCGTACGTACATCCATAGATTTTTTACGTAAGCATAAACGCTTACAGGTGACAGACGATGATACATTGCAATATTTAACTCCTGCGCAAGAGGATGTTTACGAAAACGTTGATTTAGAGCATGCGTTAGATGAATTACCAATTATGTATCGTGAAGTTGTCATTTTACACTATTTTGAAGACTTAAAGCTCGCTGATGTTGCAAATATCCTTAACATTAAGTTGAGTACCGCTAAATCCCGTCTTTATAAAGCGTTAAAACTATTGAAAATTCAATTACAAGATGTGAAGGGAGAAACAGCACATGGATGAAAAATTAAAAGAATTAGAAAAACAATATAATGAGGTATCAATTCCAAAGGAGCTTGATTTTGTGGTTGAAAACGCACTAAAACAAGGTAAAAAGAAAAGAAAAAAACGAGCACCACAATGGTTACTAGGCTCTGCGGCAGCTGCAATGCTTTTTACAGCTGGTTTAAATGTCAGCCCTGCAATGGCACGAACACTTTCAGACATTCCAGTTGTTGGTAGTGTCGTAAAAGTCTTAACATGGACTGAATATGAAGTAAAAGAAGAAACCTATGATGCTGACATTAAAGTACCTTCTATTGAAAACTTAGAAAATAAAGATCTTGCCAATACTTTAAATGAAAAATACCGTTCAGAAGGGAAAGCTCTTTATAATGACTTTATTGCCGAAGTTGGTGATATCAAGGCTAATGGTGGCGGTCATTTAGGCGTAGATAGTGGCTATGAAGTGAAAACAGATAATGACCAAATCTTGTCGATTGGACGTTATACTGTCAATACAGTTGCATCGTCTTCTACAGTAATGCACTACGATACAATTGATAAACAAAATGAAATTTTACTTACACTGCCAATGTTATTTAAAGATAATGATTATATTAAAACAATCAGTGAAAACATTAAGGAACAAATGCGTGAACAAATCGCTGCATCGAACCAAGATAAAGTTTATTGGATAAAGGGTGCAGGACTTCCAGATGAAGATCTTATGGACAATTTTACAGCTATTAAAGCAGACCAACAATTTTATATTTCTAATAAAGGGAAACTTGTTATCTCATTCGATAAATATGAAGTAGCGCCTGGTTTTATGGGTGTAGTAGAATTCGAAATCCCAACTGATGTCTTAAAAAATGATCTTGTAAGCTCTAATTATATTCATTAAGCATTTGCTAATATAGTGAAACTTCTTTAATCCGTGGAGGTTTCTTTCCCCCACGGATTATTAGTCGTCACCCATCGTACTTTTACGGGCAGTTTTTCTTCCAGCACACAGAAAGAATATTATTCCAAAATACGAGTTATTTGGCATTTCAATCGTCAAATACCTCGCTTTTTTCTGTAATAAACTACGAAGCTGATGAAAGGTTTATTTTTTAAAATTCTTCTTTTCAGAGTAGTTTGTCACGCTTATAATCCTCTCACTTTTTGTCAAAGCTAAAGTGTATCAATTAACGTTAGAGGGTTTTTATATGAAAGGCGTAGGATCAATTAGTATTTTACATGTTGTCTTCTTATCTATGACTGTTATTGGCTTAAAAAATCACGTAACCATTATTCCTCCTATACTAGACGTCGCGGGGAGAGATGGTTGGGCATCTGTATTATTGGCCTCCGTTATTATATTCTTCTGGCTATTTCTTTTAGTTTATATTCAAAAAAAGACAAATCAGGAACCTATTCGAGACTGGTTAGAGGGGAAAATCGGGAAAATCGGCTCTACAATTGTCATTTATATTATAGTAATTTATTTACTCATTCTGGCTGCTTTTACGATGGTTGAAACATTGCAATGGATAAACTCAACGTTTTTACCTCAAACACCGGCCATGATCTTATTACTCATTTATACAATTCTTTGTATTTTACTTGTTACAACAAGTTTACAAACCATTGTTATTTTAAATGTCTTTGTCTTATTCGGTGTAGTAGTCTTTGGTTTTTTTGTAGCATTTACAAATATACAGGTAAAAGATTACGAGTTATTACGTCCATTTTTTGAGCATGGGTTCCAACCCGTTTTAAAAGGGATGATTTACCCAGCATCAGGATTTATTGAATTATTAACGCTTTTATTTTTACAGCACCAATTTAAAGACCGCATTCGTTGGTATCATTTTGGCATTATGCTTTTCATTTTATTGGGGCTTACTTTAGGGCCGCTCATGGGCGCAATTGCAGAATTTGGTCCTACCGAAGCTGCAAAGCAAAGATATCCTGCCTACGAGGAATGGGGATTAGTATCGATTGGTCGCTATATTGAGCATCTTGACTTTTTCTCTATTTATCAATGGCTTACTGGAACATTTATAAGAGTTAGCTTCTTCTTATATGTTATAGCGGATCTATTAAAAATGACTGGGGATCCGAAGAAAATATGGAAAATGATAGCTCCTCCCTTCTTTCTAATTTGTCTGCCGCTAATTATTTTAAATGAAAACATATTTTTGAAGGTGAAAGGGAACTATATATTATCAATTACTTTTATTTTCTTTTTACTTTTGTCATTTTTTTTCGTACTCGTAGCTTTCTTTTCAAAGAAGTCTTCTAAAAAAGGGAAACCTGAAAAACAAGAAATGGAAAGTGGTGAATCATAATGCCTCAGCAGGAAAAGGCTATAGACCTAAACACTTTAAAAAAACTATTTCAAAAATCCGCAGATATTCAATTTCAGGAATATACATTTAATCAAAAAAAGGTTCATTTCGTTACCTGTGATGCGATGATCGACCAGCAAATGCTCAATGAAGTCATTGTTCGGCGAATCCAATATCTTTATGATCATTTAGATAATACAACCTTTGAAGAAAATATTACACAGCAGCTTCATGTCCCCACTCTTCAAAAAGTCAAAGATAAAGAAGAAGCCATTACCTTTGTCTATACTGGTTTCCTATTGCTTTATTTTGAAGAGGAAGAACTTTTATATGCTAGTAATATCGCTAAAAAGCCTAATCGAAATCCTGAAGAAACGAGGATGGAAGTACTCGTTAAGGGTCCAAGGGATAACTTTATTGAAGATATTCGCGTCAACATTGCACTATTACGAAAACGTTTACCTACAAATTCATTTTGTGTTGAAAAAGTGGAATTAGGAAAACGTTCAAAAACAACTGTGGCTATTCTTTATTTTGACGATATTGTCGATATGGATATTTTACATGGAATTAAAAAACAACTTGCTACAGTAGATACCGATATTGTCTTTAGTGGGGATATTTTAATGGAGAAAATTAATAAAAACTCCAAGCTTTTCCCGAAATTCGATTATACTGGACGACCTGATTATGCTATTCAGGCTCTAATTAGAGGACGTTTTCTCATTTTCGTCGATGGTGTAGCTTATGCAGTTATCACACCTGTCAATTTATTTTTATTATTAAAATCTGCTGAAGATAATGAATATCCCATCGTTTTCAGTTCTATAGAACGACTTTTGAGGATTATGGGCATTTTAATTGGTTTGCTGTTGCCTGCATTTTGGCTCTCTCTGACGACTTATCACCAAAATCAGCTACCATTTCAACTTTTAGCAACAGTTGTCCAAGCAAAAACAGGTCTACCTCTCCCCTCCTCTCTCGAAATGCTAATAATGCTACTAATGTTTGAATTGTTTCGAGAAGCAGGCTTACGTCTGCCTTCTGTTATTGGAGGTACGATAAGTGTTGTTGGAGGTTTAATTATTGGTGATGCAGCCATTCGTGCAGGTGTGACAAGTCCAGAAATGATTGTGGTTATTGCGATCTCTACAATTGCATCCTTTACTCTTGTGAACCAATCTCTTGTCACAACCATTAGTATATTGCGTGTTACGTTCATTCTTGCCAGTGCTTTCTTTGGTTTATTTGGATTTTTCATCTCACTTTACTTTACACTTCTTTACTTATGTAATATCCGGATCTATGGTTACTCTTACATGAATCTTGCAACAGATTTAAACTGGATGACTATTAAAAAATCGATCTTCCGTTTATCGCCAAAAGGTTACACGGAGCGAAATAAAGCACTTGCACCTCAAGATAACACTCGTACCCCAACGAGTGGGAAGAAGCAATGAAGAAAAAAATGATTTTACTATCAAGCTTAGCTACTTCACTACTTCTTTCAGGTTGTTGGGATGTTACCGAACCTCAAAGAATGTATTACGTTGATGGCCTTGGTATTGATTATAAAGAGGGTCAATATGAAATATACCTGCAATTAATTAACTTCACCAATGTAGCAAAATCCGAAAGTTCTAATCCTCAAGCAGCAACAGCAGAGGTTGGACAAGCTAAGGGAAAAACGTTGGAAGAAGCACTTTTTAAATTATTTCGTTCCATCGCCCAGAAAGTGTTTTGGGGGCATATGACTTACATTATTTTCTCCGAGGAAGCAATGCAAGTTAAAAATGCCCTCTCCATTATAGACAGTGTATTGCGCTCTAGGGAAACAAAGTATCAAATATGGACCTATTGTACAAAAGACCCTATAAAAGACATCCTTCTCTTAACGCCCATTTTGAATAAATCTATAACAACGTCAAAGCTTAGTAATCCTTTAAACACAGAAGATCAAGAAACATTTATCGAGCCCGTTAATTTTCAAAATTTAGTTATTGGTTTAAATGAACCAAATCACGAAATTGGCATCCCTTATGTAACCATCAATAAAAACTGGGAAACGGCAGCGCAACAAGGTCAGGATACTGCCTTTATAGGGGTCGGTGTGCTTTCTAAAGATGGGTTTAAAGGCTTCATTAAAAATGATGCTGCAAGAGGCATACAATGGATGCATAATAGCACGCATAGAGGTGAAATAACTTTTAAGTTAAAGGTAACGAAACAGATTATTTAACGGCAACATTGGAAAAAATAAAGGTAAATATCAAACCACTTGTTAAAAATAGTCAAGTAACCTTTGAGGTAAATGTAAAATTAAATGCAACTTTAAATGGTTTCAAAACGGATGTTTCAGAAGAAGAAATAAGGAAAAAGATTATCAAAGAAGTGAAAAAAGAAATTAAAACAACGTATGAAGAAGCATTAGCGCAAGATATTGATATTTATCGCCTTTCTGAACAGCTATATCGAAAAAATGTGAAAGTGTGGAAAAAACTAGAGAAGGATGGGAAAATCCCACTAACACCTAATTCTATTAGTAAATTAAAAATAACCGTTAACCAAGTAAATTCTGGTCGTAAAATATTTACTGGGACCATTAAGGAATAATCTAAAAATATATGCTGAAAGAAGTTAATTAGCTTTACATTTTTTATTTGCAATTAACTATCAGCATGTTATAATCCATGTATAAAGAATTGAATAGCTTTTGACAATTTTGTCAAAGGGGAGTAGCTAGCAGATGTGAACGAGCATCTGATTTCACATTCGTCATTACATGGTTATTTACCATCGGGTGTGAAGGCATATCTTGGCGTACAGATATTCTGTGCAACAACCAATTAATTAGCTTAGCAAGACCTTTGCCTATTTTTTAGGCAGGGGTCTTTTTATTTTGCCTAAAAAAGCAAAGAATACGTTAAAAGCAGTATGTTCATTTCTGTTCTAAGTATAAAGGAGGAAGTAAATTTGGAGGCAATTTTATTAGAATACGCATGGGTACTCGTCGTATTAATTGTACTGGAAGGTTTATTAGCTGCCGATAACGCCGTTGTTATGGCCGTTATGGTTAAGCATTTACCAAAAGATCAACAGCAAAAAGCATTGCTATATGGTTTAGTGGGAGCATTTGTTTTTCGCTTTGCGGCACTATTTCTTATTACAACGCTCGTTAACTTCTGGCAAATTCAAGCTCTAGGTGCTGCCTATTTATTAATTATGTCAACGAAGCATATTTATGATTCGCGAAAAGCCACACAAAATCCCGAGGAAATTCAGGAGAATAAAAAACAATCTGGTTTCTGGATGACCGTATTGAAGGTTGAGTTTGCTGACATTGCCTTTGCCATAGATTCAATATTAGCGGCTGTCGCCATTGCAGTTACACTACCTCATATCGGAAATTTTGATGTTGGCGGCATTAATGCCGGTCAATTCGCAGTGATGTTCCTAGGTGGTATTATCGGGGTTATTATGATGCGTTTTGCTGCTCGTTGGTTCGTGAAAGTTCTCGATAAATTCCCATCACTTGAAACAGCTGCCTTCTTAATCGTTGGTTGGGTTGGTGTTAAGCTGGCTGTTTTAACATTAGCACACGAAAAACTAGGTATTATTCCACATGAATTTCCACACTCAACTATATGGAAGGCTATTTTCTGGATTGTCTTAATTGGAATTGCCCTTGGTGGTTATTTAGTTGGCGTAAAAAACCAAAGAAAGAATGCAAAATAATATGTAAAAATATTACTTGGTCCTTAAGAAGACCAGTTTAGTGTTTGTATCACCAGACCGAGGTAATTCCCAAACGGAAATCCATCCCTCGTTATGGTGATACAAATTTTTTTATGGTTGAATCTTTTTCGAAATTGGTTCGTATGTTAATATAGAAGCTATTTTACAAAAGAAAGGAATCTTCTTTATGGCGTATGCTAAAAATCAAAACTTAAACAAAATTTTAAAACACTTTGCTTTTATGTGGGTATTGACAGTTGTCGGAATGTACATAGCAACATTATTACCTCCAGCGGTTGTCATGCCGCTATCTATTATTACTCTTGTACTTATTATCATTGCCTGCTTTGTGCGAAGTCTGAAGCTCGCTAATTCTATTATGTATACAATCCCCTTTTTAATGGGAATTTTACTATTTTGGACAACACAATTTTACATTGCAGAACTAGGGCAACAGCTTGTTTTACTTGTTTTCGTAGCAACCGTAGCTATTTTCATTGTGCTAGCACTGATTGGTATGATGATGAATAAAGACATTTCTAATTGGGGAAGCTATTTATTCACTGTATTAATCGTCGTAATTGTATTTTCACTAGTCTTTATGTTTATCCCTGTTAACAATATGCTCGCATTGATCATTGCGGGAATTACTGTACTACTTTTTAGTCTCTATACGGTCTATGACTTTAACAAAATCCGACATAATCACGTTTCAGATGCTGAAGTTGTTGGTATGGCGTTAAATCTATACTTAGATTTCATTAATTTATTTGTCAATCTTTTAGAAGTAATCTGGCGTATAAAAAAATTAATTGATTAAATTTTCTAATTGAGAATAAAAATCAATTAAATTGCAACACTGCCCTTTTTCGCTGTATACTATAAGAGATGCAGAAGGTATTTACTGCAAAGGGAGGAAATCTTTTATGTTATCTGAAAAACTACACACAGCACTAAACGAACAAATGAATTTTGAATTTTACTCTGCACATGCTTATATGGCGATGGCGGCGTATTGCACAGATCAAGATTATGATGGCTTTGCCAACTTCTTTTTAGTACAGGCTGAAGAAGAGCGCTTTCATGCAATGAAATTTTATAATTTCCTAAGTGATATGGGCTACCGTGCAACAATCCATGGCTTCGATAGTCCAGATAATCATTTCGAGTCTATTTTACACGCCTTCAAAACTGCCCTTTCACACGAGAAAGAAGTGACGCGCCGTATTTATCATTTATCAGACATCGCATTAGATGAACGCGAGCACGCGACAATGGCTTTCTTAAAATGGTTCATTGACGAGCAAGTAGAAGAAGAATCAACATTTGACACATTAATTCGTAAAATTGAACGCATAGAAAATGACTCCAACGCAATCTTTATGCTTGACGCTGAATTAGCGACACGTTCATTTACACCTGATGCTGAAGCTTAGAATTTATAAATGAAGATTTAGCTTGGATCATGCAAAAAGCTACTAAGTCTCCGTTCCTGGAAACTTAATAGCTTTTTCTAATTCATGAAAATTATCATCTGCATATAAAAGAAATCCAAATCCTTCGGTCGGATTTAGTAGCATTCAATGCCTTTTAAGTAGAAGAGATGTGCTTTATCATCTACAGATGGTTTTTATTCATAAATATTAATTCCGCATGATACTCTAGACATTTTAATTCGAGTACTTTTTCGATCCGTTTATCACTATTTAAAAATAAATAACTTTTCTCTTTTCTTTTTATAATGACTAAGGTTCTCGAACCTCTCCATCAAATGCAGCACGATAAATAGTATAGATGTCTTCTCGCTTAAGCGGCATCGGACTACGTGCTAAGATTCTTGTTTGCTTTACCGCATCTTCAGTTAGTTGTTCCAGTGCTAATTCTGGTATATTAAATCCTTTTAATGTTGACGGAATATTAACATCCTGTACAAGTTGCTTTAATGCATCTACACATTTATAGGAAGCCTCTTCTTGCGATAAATACACTGATGATATACCCATTACATCTAAAATATCTTTCATTCGTTTTTCGCAACTTTGACGAATATAGCCCATTACATAAGGTAATAACACTGCATTGGAATCCCCATGAGCAATATGGAATTGGCCACCAAGAGGATATGCTAATGCATGTACTCCTGCAACACCAGCATTGAAAAAGGCTAAGCCTGCCAAATAACTGCCATAACTCATATCCGAACGTGCCTGCTTATTTTGACCGTCATACACAGCAGTTCGGATAGAGCCACTAATTAATTTTATAGCTTGTAGCGCAAGTGCATCAGTTACTTCGTTTGCATTTACGGAAACATAAGCCTCAATTGCATGTGTTAATGCATCTACACCTGTAGCAGCAGTCACTTTTGGTGGTAAGGAAATTGTTAACGCAGGATCTACAATGGCGACATCTGCTAATAAGTAATCATGTGTCACAACATCCTTCGTCGTTTCAAGTGACAGTACTGAAATATTTGTCACTTCTGAGCCTGTTCCAGATGTAGTTGGAATTAAAATCTTAGGCAATCCTTTATTTTCAAGAGTTTTTGTTCCCGTTAAATTTAAGTAATCTACCACTTTCCCTTCATGTGTTGCTAAAACCGCGGCAAGTTTCGCTAAGTCTAATGCACTTCCTCCCCCTAATCCAATCACTACATCAAAATGATGTTTTCTTGTAAATGCAACTAGTTTTTCACCAATTGCGAGCGGTGGCTCTGGGGTAATATCGGTGTAAATAGTTGTAGAGTACCCATTTTCTAGTAGAGGTTTTTCAAGATGATCTGTTAAACCTAACGCTTTTAAAAATGGATCCGTGATGATTAAAATATTATTTGCTTTGAATTTTTCTACTTCCGGTAGTAGCTGATTCAAACAACCCCAGCCTGTATAACTCGCAGGAGTAAAGGTTAATTTATGCATAATTGTTCTACTCCTATCTATTCATAATAGCCTTCTGTCGATGTTCTAAATGATTCATGATTAATTGTTATTCCAAATCACTAGCTTCATTTCTGTCATTTCCTCAACGGCATATTTGATTCCTTCACGACCAGTACCACTTTCTTTAACGCCACCATATGGCATTTGATCTACACGGTATGTCGGAACGTCATTTATGATGACACCCCCGACTTGTAGTTTCTTTGAAGCTTTAAAGGCCGTCTCGATTGAGGGTGTAAATATCCCTGCCTGTAAGCCATAATTTGAATCATTAACAGCGTCAATGGCTTCTTCTACTGATGAAACAGTATTGACAATAACTACAGGTGCAAATATTTCCTCACAAGATACTCGACTATTAGAGGATACGTTCAATAACACTGTTGGAAGTAAAATATTGTTTTCAATACGACCACCTGTCAGTACCTTCGCACCTTCTGCTACCGCTTCTTTTATCCATGTGACAGCACGTTGTTGCTCAGTTTCTGAAATCATCATCGCTAAATCTGTTGTTGCATCAAGTGGGTCCCCTATTGTTAACCGTTCTACTTTTGCTTTTAGCTGCTCTAAAAATTCATCCATTATATTTTCTTTTACATATATACGCTGCAGGGAGATGCAAACTTGACCTTGATTTGAAAAAGCCCCCATAACAATTCGGTCCATGATTTTATCGAGTTGAACCCCTTCATCAACAATAACACCAGCATTCGAACCAAGTTCTAATGTGACTTTCTTTAAGCTAGCGCGATTGCGAAGAGAAATACCTACAGCCGGGCTCCCAGTAAATGTAATCATTTTCACTTTTGGATTTGCTAAAAATGCATCCCCTACTAGTTTTCCTTGCCCAGTTACTAAGTTAAATGCACCTGCTGGTAAATTTGTTTGTGCCAATAGGTTTGCTAAGAAATGAGCAGATAAAGCTGTTTGTGTTGCGGGTTTCAAAACAATCGTATTTCCAGCTGCTAATGCCGGTCCAACTTTATGGGCTACTAAATTTTGCGGAAAATTAAAAGGTGTAATGGCCGCAATAACGCCCAAAGGTTCGCGAATTGTATAACCAAATCTACCCTCTCCACTTTTAGATGCATCCATCGGAATCATTTCACCAGATAGTCGATTCGCTTCTTCTGCTGCAAATTTGTAAGTTTCAATCGTTCGATCAATTTCAGCATAGGCATATTTTAACGGCTTAGCTGATTCTAGTGAAATAATTCTAGCTGCCTCATCTCGATTTTCTGTAAATAGATCAGATAATTGTTCTAAAATCTCTGCTTTTTGAAATGCTGTTAAGGCTGCCATTTCGGATTCTGCTGCATGAGCACTTTCAATTGCATGCTGTACATCCTCTTCAGTTGCCATAGCAAATTGTGCTACGACCTCATTTGAGTAGGGGGCATGAACCTCCATATATTCATCAGTCATTTGCCATTGTCCACTTATAAATAAGCCTCTTTTCAAGACCTAACTCACTCCTCTCATTAAATGGTTACGTATTCATTTCTAAAAATAAAATAATGAATACGTAACCATTACAGTGTAAAAAACAAACTGATGTTCATCAGTTCATTTTTCACACGTTGTATTTCTTGGAAAAAGTCTAACAGATTCTGTTTGTTGGATGCAAGCACTTTTTTTCTCCATTACCTCAAATAATTTTTCAATTGCAATAAATCCGAGGCTTTTTTCGGATTCTAAGCCCACTGTTGTTAAGGCAATCGAATGGTGTTTACTAAGTTCCACATTATCAATGCCAATAACATTAAAATCTTTAGGAACTTGAAAGCCTCGTTCTAAACAAAGATTTAATATTTCAATGGCAATTGCATCTGTTGCTGCACAAATAGCGGTAGGCCTCGTGGGAAGCTTAAGTATTTCTTCAAATACTCGTTCAATATCACCTTTGTTAGTATTTGTAAATAATGATGGCACTGTATTTATATCTATAGCGCTTTCCTTTAATGCATTTTTAAAGCCTTTGTACCTTCCATAAAAAGTACTTATTTCATGTGGACCGCCAATCCAGCATATATCTTGATGACCTAAAGATAAAATATGATTCGTCGCTAGATAGCCAGCTTCCACATTATCAATCTCTACAAAATGCCTATTTTCCTGATGCTTACGGTTATACATGATAAATGGGATGCCTAGTTTTTCAAGCTTAAAAAATAAGTTATCTTCATATAACATAGACGATAAAATAATCGCGTCAGCCTTCGTCTCCAAAACAGAATTATAAATAGACTCTAAATTATCTTCAGTCCCAAAATAGACATTTACTTTATAGCCCCTAGCGTTAACATAATTAACGATTGCAGTTGTTGTATCAACAAAAAAAGGATTATGTAATGGACCTGAAATCAATGTAATAATGCCTGTTTTTTTCTGAACAAGCGATCTTGCAATATCATTTGGAACATAGTTTAATTCTTCAATCGCCTTCATCACTTTTTCAATTGTTTTCGGCTTTACGAGTTCAGGAGTATTTAACACTCTTGAAACCGTTGTTTGAGAAACACCCGCATACTTTGCTACATCTTTTGAAGATACCAAAAAACCACCCACTTCATCTTTGTAAAGCCTATTCTATACTATTCCAGAAATAATGTTAATAGATAAGGGTAAGTACAAGTATCACTAATTTCTATTATTAGGA
This sequence comes from Lysinibacillus sp. NPDC059133, assembly GCF_042755925.1. NCBI lineage: Bacteria > Bacillati > Bacillota > Bacilli > Caryophanales > Bacillaceae > Lysinibacillus > Lysinibacillus sp. NPDC059133. Next base: position 101,533 of record NZ_JBHZDH010000002.1, read on the forward strand.
ATTATTTTTTCGCTCATAAGGCTTAGCTGCTTCACTAGCTTTAAAATTATAAACGGGTGTAATCACTTTTAATATATCCGCAGTTTCCTCGAGAACAGATGTAATTTCTGACATCGGCTTATATGCCATTGGGGCTTCATCCAATGTTTCTTCGTTTACGGATGTTGTCCAAATACCTTGCATCGTTTCTTTAAAATCTTCCATGTTTAGTGCTTCTTTTGCAGCACGTCGAGAATACATACGACCTGCCCCATGTGGTGCAGAGTAATTCCAATCTGCATTCCCTTTTCCCAAACAAATGAGCGAACCATCTCGCATATTCATAGGAATAACGAGCTTCTCCCCTTGATTTGCTCGAACGGCGCCTTTTCTTAACGTCATTGTTTCCGTATCAATATAGTTATGGATCGTATCAAAAGTTTCATTAAAATGCCAGTTCATATGCTTGGCGATTGTTTCAGCAATTGTCCAGCGGTTCATCCGAGCATATTGCTGAGCGATTTTCATATCGTGAATATAATCATGGAAATATTCACCTTCTAAATAGGCTAAATCTTTTGGTACAATTGGATTTTGCTCTTTATAAGCTTTAATCATCGCTTGAATTTCTTTTTCGCGCCCCTGATCTTTCAATTCGGCTATTTTTACTTTTAAATCTTCCCGTTGCAATGTTTCAAAGGCTCTTTTTTGATGCCAATTTGCTACCTTAGCTCCGACGTAACGCGAGCCAGTATGGATAAGTAAGTAATGTGTACCTGCTTCATCTTTTGCAAGCTCTATAAAATGGTTGCCTCCCCCAAGTGTTCCCAGCGATAAATTCGTATAGTCATCCTTTAAGCCACTCGCTACAAACTGTCTCCCCTCGAATTCAACAAAATAGCGTGCAGGAGATACTTCCTGATGGATATCCTTTCCGCTTGGTATATGTGCTCGAATTGTAGCATCGAGTTTAGAAAAATCTATATCCGCCTCATTTAACTCAGCTACAAATACCCCGCAACCAACATCAATGCCCACAAGGTTAGGCACTACACGATTTTGAAGCTGAATCGTTGTGCCAATAACACAGCCCTTCCCTGCATGATAATCTGGCATAATCCGTACTTTTGTTCCTTCCATAAAGGCTTGATTTGCCAATTCTTTAATTTGATCGATAGCTGATTGTAATGCTGTATTTGAATAAATTTTTGCATCCGTAAAACGTCCGTTAATTCGTATCATTTTAATCCCTCCTACTATTTATACGAAAAAACATTTCATTTTGTTTCAATTTAATCCCAATTCACGAAAAATCAGGGGCATCACCGTAACGTGTGGTGATGAGCAAAAAATCACGAGATACTAAAAAAATGTTCTAAAAGTATAAATTACTTTTAGAACATTTTCTTTAACGTCTATTCTTCATATTGAACATCTAGTTTTTTCGGAATTTCTGGTATATCGTTTGATTTTACATCTACTTCTGCTAAAGCTAACGTATGTAATGGATATTTCTTCTGAACATCGAAAGGAATCTCAGCATTCTCCATTTTATTGTTCATCTGACTACGTGCAAGTAGGCCATTATTGGACAGGTCAATGCTCATAATACTGTTAATCGTTTCTTTTAGCATGTCAATATCCTTTGCTTTGAGCGGCATTTGTTCGTCCATTAAAAATGGCTGAATATTATCTTTAATATAGCCCTGCGCCTCCATCAAACAAGAAAATTCATTCAATTTATTTGCGTATAATTGTAATTGGCACTTTTCTTTTGAACGTTGTTGATTTAGCTCTTGAACTTTTTGCTCAATACGTACCAAACGTTTTTTCGTTAACTCCATAAGGTAACTTTGTATTGAATGAATGGACTGAAGCATTAATGCCTCCGCTTCTTGCACTTTTTCATATTGCGCAATACAAACCAATTGCTGCTCATTTAACTTGTTAACACGTTCCTTGAAAAATCCATTTTGTGTATGCTGACCAAAGATAGCCTTCATAAGACCTTTTCCGTGAATTTTTTTATGCTGTGCGTCCAATCGATCATATTCACGTATATATTCGCTATGCATATTTCGATATTCTCGTAACATTTGTTGATAAGCAACAGCCTTTTCTGTAAAGCTTTCCACGATTTCATCCTGTAAATAATCATTTTGTGAAATGGTTTGTAAAAGTTGGTATAATGTTTGAACATTTTTAAATACATCGGCAACCTGTTCGTATTCTTGCTCATATTCAGTCACAATCGCTAAATCACGTTGATAGCGTGAAAATTCGTATTGGGTATCGCCTGTATACTTTTCAATGTTCTTAACAGCAGATTGGAATGGATCTCTTTGTGGAATAACAGTTAATTCGAAGCGGAATCGTTCAAGCCATTGCAAGAAGCGAATTAAAATGCCATACGTTTTCTTATCACTATTTTCTGCAACTCGATGAATTTCTGAAATTAATTGCTCGTACTGACTTTTTTGCCACAGCTCATCACTATTAGTCTGTGTAGCTTCAATTGCTTCTCTTGCAGAGATAGCAACAAAATCACTTATTAAATGACCCAATCGTTCTCTCTCAGCATTGATAAACGTCTTTGTATTTTCATTTGAATCTATGGCATTGATGACACAAAGAGGCTCAACACCTTTGTCCTTTAACGTTTCCATCAATAATATTTCAGGATAAATAGCCATCGAACCTGAGCGTAGCACCCAAAAGATTTCGTCAACACGGTTCATCAATGCTTCTGGGAAGTAGGCCATTTCTCCTCCCCCAGCTTCCAATGAAACAGAATCAATAATTGTCACTGATTTTAATAAATCATTTTTTAAATATACTTCTAAGTAATCTAAATGTTCTCGTAGTATTTGAGATGCAAAAGTATCACCAGTTGTCAATAATTCTAGCTTGCTCATATCGAATATGGCTACAACACCATCTAAAAAATACGCCTTTATTTCTTCATGTTCACCGTATCGCAAAAATGTATTTACCCCTGTTGGATGCTGATCACTAATAGGCAAAACTTGACGTCCTAGTAATCCATTCACAAGTGTTGTTTTTCCAACACGCTCTTTCCCAACTATAAGAATCATCGTTTCGTTGTTAGCATCTTGAATGATTCGATTTAAGTGTTTAGCTGTATCTTTTACATATGTATTTTGTACAATAATGCCATGTAATTGTCGCAAATGATCAACAAGCTGTGGCAAAATATTATTCGCTGAGGCTGTATACTCGATCGGCACATTATCAATATTTGTCATACTCAAAACCTCTTTTCGTATGTATCTAAAGTTATTATAAATGAAAATATTCCTTTATTAATACATAGTACTAAGAAATAACGACAAAAAAGGACAATATACTTAAATTCAGTTGTCACAAATAGGCAATAACTCTTATTCTACAAAACCTTCTATCATAGATATTATTCCTCACTCAGACTAAAAGAAATAATATTTTTTTATAAATTTGTAAATGAGTTAGTCTTCTCCTCTTTATTCTTCAACTCCAGCCATACGTGCATAAATCGCTCCAAGTGTTGGCATACCACCTTGTGCACCGAATTTCTCCACTGATAATGAAGCAGCAATATTTGCAAAATACACTGCCTGATCTAATGATTGCCCTTCAACTAAAGCATAAGCGAGTGCACCGTTAAATGTATCACCTGCACCTGTAGTATCTACCGCTCTCGTCAAATAACCCAGAACATGAATAGGATATTCACCATCAAAATAGCGTGCGCCATCACTACCTAGCGTCATTATCATTTTATTGGGATATTTTTCTAACACTTGCTCAATATCATCTCCAAAAATTTCGGCACACTCCGTTTCATTTGGTGTGATATAAGTAATATCCTCCATCCATTGCACATCAAAATTTGTGGCCGGTGCTGGATTTAATAAAACAGGTACATTCGCTTCTTTGCAAAGTTTTATTGCATAAGCGGTCGTTTCCATCGGGATTTCTAGCTGCATAATGACCATCTGACTTTTTTGAATGATTTCTTTCGCTGCCTCTATATGCGCAGGCATTAATTCATAATTTGCCCCAGGCACTACAATGATTCGGTTATCATTATTGTAGAGTAAAATATTAGCAATCCCAGTAGGTGCCGATACACTTGTAATAGCATCAGTTTGAACATGCTCTTGCTGTAAAACAGTGCACAATGTTTCACCAAAACTATCGGAGCCCACACAGCCGATCATTGTGACTTCACTTCCAAGACGTGCCGCAGCTACTGCCTGATTAGCCCCTTTTCCTCCTGGAATCGTTTGAAAATCTTTACCGAGGATCGTTTCTCCCTGCTTTGGAAAAACCCCCATTTGTACAACTAAATCCATATTTATGCTGCCTATAACTGTAATCATCTTTATACCCTGCCTTCCATCTTATTTTTTCATTTTAACTGAGAAATCCGAAGAAAGACAGGGCATTTACATTAGAAAATTGTGGAGTACTAATCTTCTTATTAGATGTTCTACTATGCCGTTTATCGTTACCCTATTTAAAGTTTTCCCAATAGACCTTTCCTTGCCTCTAATTCAATTTTTCTATCACAATCTTCACAGGAAAATTTCCCATTCATATTTTGTTTATATAATTTATATTTCTTTGTCCCTTCTACAACTTCAAATGTTTTCTTACAAAAAATACAACGAAGTAAATAGCTAATCATAATGTTTCCTCCTTTAACCCGATGTAGTTTTTTGGGGAATATAGTACAAAATATAATGAGATTGACAATAAAATACTAATAATACCGAAAATAATTGCAGTCATTTGAAGCGTAAATAATTCTGCAAATAGACCTAATAATAAGGTTAAGGAAATTTGTAAAATATTTTGAAAAATACTAGAAATACTACCGAATCTCCCCATCATTTCAGGCGGTACATTTTGCTGATAAAACGTTTCATAACCAGTATTACTAAATGCCATAAAAAAGCCTAGAAAAACTAAACTTACACATGCCAAAATACTTGATGTCGAAGCATAAAAGGCGGTGTAAAACAACATTGTCAGGAACAAACCAAAAGCTATATATGATCGAGTGGACCATTTTTTAGCGAAGCTTGCGGCAACCATTCCACCTATAATTGCTCCGGCTCCTGCACTACTTATAAAGGTTCCGTATAAGCTATCGGATAAAGCTAAATCTTGTTTTATAAATGTTGTTTCTTGAGAATCAAGCGCAAATGCAATCATAAACACACTTTGAAACAGTAAATAAATCGTTATAAATAATGAATTTTGTCGAATGAAAGCTATGACGGCTAGATAGTCACTTTTTAATAGGTGCCAAGTTATACGTTGCCGTAAAGTTTCCTTCAGCTCATCTACATCTGGTAAAAAGTAAATGATCAAAGCACAAACAAAAAATGTAAAGCTATTAAACCAAATCGTAACTGTCGTATTAAAAAGCATGATGAGGAGTCCTGCTAGTGCTGGACCTACTAAAAACGAGCCTGAATTGAACGTGCCAAGTATTGCGTTAAAACGTTGTCTATCTTCTGAGGGAACAAACTTTGTAATATAATAGGTACTACTAGGTCCAAAGAAACTACTCGCTATATTCGCTAAAAATAACAGCGTATAAATGAGCCAAATAGATTCCATAAAAGGCATACAAAAAACAATGAAACCTCGTATAATATCAGTTGCAATCATCAACTTGCGTTTATTCATACGATCAATAAAAGAGCCAGCTACCAAACTTGTTAAAACTCTTGCTATTGGTCCGACAATAAAAATTCCAGCCATCGCTGCCGGCGATTGTGTTAAATGCCATATAAATAAATTAAGCGCTACAAGGTAAATCCAGTCCCCTAATTTAGAAAAACCTAAGCCCCCAATTAACAAGCTGTATTTTCGCAGAATTGTCATGATAGTTCCGCCCCTTATTTTTAGTAAGAGCTTACTTCCACTTTTCATAAAAGTTTTTTCGGTAAATATTTTATTAACTGAACTAAAAGACATTCTATTTATTTACCATAACTCTATTTATATATTATCAAAATATTGCTTCAATTTGTTATGTTTTTTTACAAATAATTAACAAATCACAATAACTAATGCTGTATTTTTATTATGTAAAGTGGTAAGGACTAATCATTTTCCAATCAATGAGTTTTTCACTACCTGAGCATTGTTCACTTCAACCCGGCAACTCCTTCCTTATGCAATAAAAAAACTGAAGACAACATCAAGTGTGTCTTCAGTCAAAAGGAAATTCCTTATTCTATTAATATGCAATACGTTTTGCTTCGTAAGCAGCGATTTGTTCTTCGTATTTAAAGGTTAGGGCAATTTCATCCCAACCATTTAGCAGTGTTTCTTTATAGTAAGGATCGATGCTAAAATTATAGACTGTACCATCTTCACCCGTTACTGTTTGTGCTTTAAGATTGACTTCCATCGTGTACGGTTTTTCTAAGCCTTTTGCTAAAATTTCATCACACTCTGCTTCAGTTAGTTTGATTGGTAGAATCCCATTTTTGAAGCAGTTATTATGGAAAATATCTGCGAATGATGGTGCAATCACTACATTGAAGCCGTAATCTAAGATTGCCCACGGTGCATGTTCACGAGAAGAACCACAACCGAAGTTATCTTGTGCTACTAAAATCTTAGAGTCTTTGAATTCAGGTTTGTTTAACACAAAGTCCTTTATTGCATTGCCCTCTGCATCGAAGCGCCAATGGTAAAATAAATACTGCCCAAACCCTGTACGCTCAATACGCTTTAAAAACTCTTTCGAAATAATTTGGTCTGTATCGACATTTTTACGATCAAGTGGTGTTATCACACTTTTTACGATATTAATTGGTTCCATTTGCAATCATCCCTTCCGTGTAAATGGAAATTACACAGTTTCCTTTACGAATTCACGAACATCCACAAAATGACCAGCAATTGCTGCCGCTGCTGCCATTGGCGGTGATACTAAGTGTGTACGAGAACCAGCTCCCTGGCGTCCTTCAAAGTTGCGGTTTGATGTTGATGCACAGCGTTCACCAGCTGGTACTACATCATCATTCATTGCCAGACACATCGAGCAACCTGTCTCACGCCATTCAAAGCCAGCATCTGTAAAGATTTTATCTAATCCTTCTGCTTCTGCTAGTTGTTTCGTCGAATAGGAGCCTGGAACAACGATCGCTGATACATTTTCATGTACCTTACGCCCTTCGATGACATTTGCAGCTGCACGTAAATCACTAATGCGTGAGTTTGTGCAAGAACCGATAAATACGTGTTGGATATCAATTGAAGTTAATGGTTGACCTTCCTCTAAGTCCATGTAGGCAAGTGCTTTACGAAGAGCTGCTTTATCTGATTCATCCTCATAATCTGCCTGTGTTGGAACATTACTTGAAACACCTGAACCCATTGACGGATTCGTTCCCCAAGTGATGAATGGCTCGATTTCTTCAGCTTGAATAATTCGAACTGTATCGTAAGTTGCATCTTCATCGGATGCTAAGCTTAACCAATACTTTGCCGCTTCCTCAAACTTTTCTTCTTGAGGTGCATGTTTGCGTCCACGGATATAATCAACAGTTGTTTGGTCAGGAGAAATTAGCCCAGCCTTTGCACCCGCCTCAATCGACATGTTACAAATTGTCATCCGTTCTTCCATAGAAAGTTTGTGGATAGCCTCTCCAGTGAATTCCACAATATATCCTGTGCCGACACCGATACCGAATTTAGAAATAATCGCTAGAATAATATCTTTTGCAGCTACACCTACAGATAGCTCACCTTCAACACGAATTTCCATTGTTTTCGGCTTATTTTGCCATAGGGTTTGTGTTGACAATACATGTTCTACCTCAGATGTACCAATACCGAAGGCAATCGCTCCGAACGCACCATGTGTAGACGTATGAGAGTCCCCACAGACAATCGTTTTACCAGGCTGAGTTAAACCTAGCTCAGGGCCAATTACGTGGACAATTCCTTGGTCAGGGTGCCCCATTCCTGCAAGCTCAACGCCAAATTCTTCAGCGTTTTTAGCTAACGTCTCAATTTGGTTACGTGCAATTGGATCATGAATCGTCGGTAGATTTTTTGTAGGCACGTTATGATCCATTGTCGCAAAACTTAAATCTGGACGACGCACTTGACGTCCGTTCAAACGTAGACCTTCAAAAGCTTGCGGAGAAGTTACTTCATGAATTAAATGGAGATCAATATATAACAGGTCCGGTTTGCCCTCTTCCTGATAAACTAAATGTTTATCCCAAATCTTTTCAATTATATTTTTACCCATTATCTTCACTCATTTCTTAAATGTATGTTGTCATAATGCTTTCTGAAACAAAGCTTGTATCTATTTCGTTAATTACTTTATCTGTCCATTCATTCGTCGATAGTATACGACTGCCACCACGTGCAAGATCTGCGGTGAAGTAACCATCATCAAATACTGCACTTACAGCACGTTCGATTTCTGCTGCTTCTTCTTTTAAGCCAAATGAATATTGTAGCATCATGGCAACTGATAGAATTGTTGCTGCCGGATTAGCTACACCTTGGCCTGCGATTTCTGGTGCTGAGCCATGCACTGGTTCATATAGACCAAAATTATCTCCACGAATGGACGCAGAAGGTAATACGCCTAAAGAGCCTGTAATAACAGATGCTTCATCACTTAAAATATCTCCAAACATATTTTCAGTAACTACCACATCATATTGGCTAGGATTTGTAATTAATTTCATAGCAACTGAGTCAACTAAATTATGCTCTACATACACATCTGGATAATCCCTTTTCTTTGCTTCTACTACTTCGCGCCATAAGCGGCTTGTTTCAAGTACATTGGCTTTATCAACAGAGCATAATTTGCCTCCACGTAAACGTGCTAATTCAAAGGCATTTTCAACGATACGCTCAACTTCTGCAGTTGAGTAAACCGTTGTATCAATCGCGCCATTCTCAGTACGCATACGTGGTTCCCCGAAGTATACGCCGCCTGTTAATTCACGTACAATCATTAAATCGACATTTTCGGCTACTTCACGCTTTAATGGTGATGCATCTAGTAAACTCGGGAACGCCTTTACTGGACGAAGATTTGCGAATAAGTCAAAGTGTTTGCGAATACGTAATAATCCTTTTTCTGGACGTAATTCAGGTGGGTTATTATCCCATTTTGGACCACCAACGGCTCCAAGTAAAACTGCGTCACTATTTTCGCACATCTCAATTGTTTCGTCTGGTAGTGGATTATTGTGTTGGTCGATGGCAGCGCCTCCGATTGTTGCATAACCTAAATGGAATGTATGGTTGAATCGCTTACCAATCACCTGTAATACACGTACAGCAGAAGCAACAACCTCTGGCCCAATTCCGTCACCAGGAAGTACTGTAATTTTTTTCTCCATCGTCAAAACACCTTTCTTTGTATAGCGTTGACTACGCTATTTTAGTTAGACTCTCACCTATATGAATAGGTGAGGTCAGTAATATTACGACTACACGTAATTGGCATAATTGCGTTTGGAATATGCATTATGCTGATTCCATTCACTACCATCAAAATCTGCGACATTTACTGAAGCTTGAAGATCGATTAACTTACAGGCTGTGCACGAAGGCTTGCTTGTATCAAATGACGGTTAATGGCATTTAAATAAGCTTTTGCCGATGCTTCTAAAACATCCTGTGATGAGTTTCGTCCAGTAGTCGATACATCATCGTATCGGATATTAATCACGGCTTCTCCTAGTGCATCTCGTCCCTTACCGACAGACTTAACACGGTAATCAATCACATGAATATCCCCTTGTACAAGTTGCTCAAGCGTATTGAAAATGGCTTCCACCGAGCCTGAACCAGTTGCAACAACTGTCTTCTCTAGACCTTCTGGTGTTAAAACAATCGCTGTTGCTGTTGGTATATTTTCTGTACCATATTGCACCTGTACCATCTTTAGTTCGTAAAGTGGAACATCTTCTATTTGAATTTGTTGCTCAGTAAGAAGCGTTAGTAAGTCTTCTTCCGTAATTTCTTTTTTACGGTCAGCCAATTTTTTAAATTCAGTAAATGCTTTATTTAGTTTTTCATCCGAAAGATGGAAGCCCATTGTTTCTGCTCGGTCACGGAATGCTGCGCGACCTGAGTGTTTACCAAGAACGAGCGGTACCTCCCCTTCACCAATAAGAGCAGGTGAAATAATTTCATACGTTTCAGGATTTTTTAACACACCATCTTGGTGAATACCTGATTCGTGTGCAAATGCGTTTTTACCAACAATCGCTTTATTCGGCTGAATAACCACATTCGTGAGCTTACTGACTAATTGAGATGTCCGCTTAATTTCTTGTAAATGAATACCTGTTTCTACAGGGTAAACATCTTTACGGATATGAAGGGCAACTGCGATTTCTTCAAGCGCAACATTTCCAGCGCGCTCCCCGATACCGTTAATCGTACCTTCTACTTGTGAGGCACCATTTTCAATGGCAGCAATCGTGTTAGCGGTTGCCATCCCTAAATCATCATGGCAATGTGCAGAGAATTTTACCTGTTCAGCACCTTTTACGTTTTCAAGTAGAAATTTAAATAATGCACCATATTCTTGTGGTGATGCATATCCTACTGTGTCAGGTACATTAATGGTTGTTGCACCTGCGGCAACAACATCATTCATAATACGTACTAAAAATTCACGATCTGAGCGAAATGCATCTTCTGCAGACCATTGCACAAGCGGAAAGAATTTTTTCGCATATTTTACGGCTTCAACCGCTTGTTCTACCACTTGATCGGGTGATTTTTTTAGCTTGTATTCCATATGAATTGGAGAAGTTGCTAGGAAAATATGAATATGTGGTTGTTCGGCCACTTTAATGGCTTCCCAAGTTGTGTCGATATCTTTTTGTACACAGCGAGCTAAACCTGTTACGATCGAGTTTTTCACTGTTCCAGCAATACGGTTTACCGCCTCAAAGTCACCGGGTGACGAAGCAGGAAAACCTGCTTCAATAATTGTCACACCTAGGCGCTCCAGTTGCTTCGCGATTTCAATCTTCTCTGCGGTGTTTAGATTAATCCCAGCAGATTGTTCGCCGTCGCGAAGGGTTGTATCGAAAATATCAATTTTTCGCACTTGTAGCCACTTCTCTCACAACTTTTTCTTTACCTTCGTTGATGAATGGCATCATTGCACGTAATTTAGCACCAACTTCTTCGATTTGGTGATTTGCACCAGCTTCTTTGAATTTTGTATAGTCTGGACGACCGTTTTCGTTTTCTTGAATCCAACGACGAGCGAATGTACCATCTTGAATATCCGTTAATACATCTTTCATACGAGCTTTTACAGAGTCGTCGATAAGACGTGGTCCTGCCACATAGTCACCCCACTCTGCAGTATCCGATACTGAGTAACGCATTGTTGCCATACCACCTTCAAACATTAGGTCAACAATTAATTTTAGTTCGTGAAGCGTTTCAAAGTATGCTAATTCTGGTTGGTAGCCAGCTTCTACTAATGTTTCGAAACCAGCTTTTACTAATTGTGTAGCACCACCGCAAAGTACTGCTTGCTCACCGAATAAATCAGTTTCAGTTTCTTCTTTGAATGATGTTTCAAGTAAACCGCCACGAGCTGCACCGATTCCTTTACCGTAAGCTAGAGCTAAATCTTTTGCTTGACCAGTTGCATCTTGATGAATTGCGAATAAACCTGGTACACCAGCACCTTCTTGGAATTGACGACGAACTAAGTGTCCTGGACCTTTTGGTGCAACTAAGAATACGTCCACATCTGCTGGTGGTGTAATTTGACCGAAGTGAATGTTGAAGCCGTGTGCAAACATAAGTGCTTTACCCGCTTCAAGATGTGGAGCGATTTCAGCCTCATATACAGCTTTTTGACGCTCATCTGGAAGTAAAATTTGGATAACATCTGCTTCTTGCGCTGCTTCAGCAACAGTCTTTACATCTAATCCATCCGCTTTTGCTGCATCGAAAGATCCGCCTGGACGAACTCCTACTACTACATCGAATCCTGATTCTTTAAGGTTTAGTGCATGTGCATGACCTTGTGAACCATAACCGATGATTGCGATTTTTTTCCCTTTTAATACTTCCTCGTTGATGTTTTGATCATAATACATAGTAGCCATTGTTTGTTTCCTCCTAATTTTTGGTTTGTTTTTTAAAACTTCGGATGCTAGTAAACCACTAAGGTCTATGTATCCAAAGCTATCCATTTTATATGCAAACTATTTTAAAATAGAGAGCTGCGTATTTGAGATTTTTTGTGTTTCACGAACAGATGCAGTAGCCCCTGTACGCGTTAATTCTTTAATACCATAAGGTCGAATTAGTTCAATAAAAGCATCAATCTTATCTGGATCTCCTACTACTTGATAGGTGACAACGTTTTTCGCTGTATCAATAATTTGCGGACGGAATGGTTCAACAATTGAATTCATTTCCAGTCGTAAATTTGGTGGTGAAATTACCTTTACAAGCGCTAACTCGCGAAGCACGATTGATTTGTCTGTAATGTCATTGACCTTTAACACATCAATTTGCTTAGATAATTGCTTCACTAGCTGTTCAATCTTACGCTCATCCTCAACGTTTACAACAAAAGTCATTTTCGAGAAGTTTGGCTGTTCAGTATGACCAACTGTGATTGATTCAATATTGAATTGACGCTTCATAAGTAAACCTGTTACACGGTTTAAGACACCACTTTGGTTAATCACTGTTACTGTAATTACTCGTTTCAATTCTTTTTCACCCCAATCATTTCATGTAAGCCTTTGCCTGGTGCTACCATTGGGTAAACACATTGAAGCTGTTTAACACGACAATCAATTAACACTGGCTCATCAGAAAGTAGTGCCTCGCGGAAAATACTTTCCGCTTCATCAATTGTGTTAATTCGATAGCCCTTCAGATCATATGCATCAGCTAATTTAACAAAGTCTGGTTGGATCGGCATAAGTGAAGATGAATAACGCTCCTCGTAGAATGTTTCTTGCCATTGGCGAACCATTCCTAAACAACTGTTATTTAAAATCACCACTTTTACCGGTAAGTTGAATTCTTGCAGTATAGAAAGCTCTTGCGCAGTCATTTGGAATCCTGCATCACCCACAATAGCAACAACTTTTTTGTCTGGCTTCGCAAACTGGGCGCCAATTGCAGCCGGGAAGCCGAAGCCCATCGTACCAAGTCCACCAGACGTTACCCATCCATGATCATTGTTTAATCGATAATATTGCGCAGCCCACATTTGATGCTGTCCAACATCTGTCGTGACAATTGCATCACCTTCTGTAATTTTATGCACAAGCTCTAATGCTTCCTGCGGTAAAACTTCTTTGTCCCCCGGCTCCTTGCTGTACCATAATGGATATTCCTTTGCATGATTATTTAAGTATGTTAGCCATTCTGTTGTATCTGGACCATCGAAGTCTTTTTTCAATAATGCTTTTAATGCTTCTTTAGCATCTGCAACGATCGGAATATCTGTCGGAACATTTTTTCCAATTTCCGCTGGATCAATATCGATGTGTACGATTGTTGCATTTGGAGCAAATGTAGCCAAATTACCAGTTAAACGGTCATCGAAGCGAGCTCCGATATTCAACAATAAGTCTGATTTTGTAATAGCTGTATTCGCTGTTACAGTTCCATGCATTCCTGCCATACCGATGAATAATTCATGCTCTCCATGGATTGAACCAAGTCCTAGTAAAGTGTTTGCAACTGGAATTTGGTATTTTTCAGCGAATGCTGTTAACTCTTCTTTGGCATCTGCAAAAAGGACACCAGCTCCAGCTAAAATGACTGGATTTTTGGCCAATGAAATCGCCTGTATAGCCTTTTGAATTTGTAAATAATTTGGTTTGTACGTTGGTTGATAACCCGGTAAATATATTTCTTCAGGAGCCTGTGGTGGGTTCTCCACATCAAACAACATTTGAGATACGTTTTTCGGGAAATCTACTACAACAGGTCCCTTTCGACCAGTGCTTGCAATATGGAAAGCCTCTTTAACAATACGCGGGATATCATTAACATCCTGCACCTGATAATTGTGCTTCGTAATTGGTGTCGTAATGCCCATAATGTCCGCTTCTTGGAAAGCATCCGTACCAATCACAGATGTTGAAACTTGACCTGTGAATACAACTAATGGAATGGAATCAATCATCGCATCGGCAATACCAGTTACTAAGTTTGTTGCCCCCGGACCGCTTGTTGCAATAACAACACCAGGTTTATTGGAAACACGTGCATAACCTTCCGCTGCATGGATTGCACCTTGTTCATGTCTAGTTAAAATATGACGAACCGGATTTTTATACATGGCATCATAAATTGGTAGTACCGCTCCACCAGGGTAACCAAAAACAATTTCAACACCTTGTTCATGTAGTGCTTGCACTAATACGTCAGCACCATCTTTCGCTTGATAGGTTTGTTCAGCTTTTGCTGTTGTTGCTAATTCTTCTTTTTCATCGATAGAAACATTCGTACTCATCAAATATGCCTCCTTCTTATCATTCAATTTCACATCAGTAATGCGCATCATTGAAGTATTACAAGCTGGTTATCTCCTTGAAAAGAGATGACAGACTCTTTCTAACTTCGAAAAAAGATAAAAAGCCCTTTTCTCCACACGCAAAGAATTACCTTACGTAGGGATGAAAAAGACTTTCCATGGTACCACCCTTTTTTATAGCAAATAATTGCTACCTCGTGAATAAATATAAGCATTTATGCACCAATGCGAGATCATTCGCATCCAATATGGTGTCATAAATTATTTATTCATTAATAACGAGCACTTTCGATTATGCCCGGAGCTATCTAATGGCGAACACGCTTTTAATAGCTCGCTCCGAGGGGATGTCGGATCTAGTTGTATCGCCGGCTTCCAGCACGACCGGCTCTCTGGTAGATACAAGGCTCTAGAACCTTTAACCTCATCAACGCTTTAACTATTTAAATTTTCATAACGCCACCTGTAGAGGCGTTTGTTACTAGTTTTGAATATCTTGCTAGCCAACCGCGCTTAATTTTCGGTTCAAATACCGGTAGTTTTGCACGGCGTTCAGCTAATACTTCATCTGAAACTTCTAAATTGATCGTACGATTTGGTAGATCAATTGTGATCATGTCTCCGTTCTCTACTAAAGCGATTGGACCGCCTTCTGCTGCCTCTGGTGAAATATGTCCGATTGAAATACCACGAGATGCACCTGAGAAACGTCCATCTGTGATTAACGCAACCTTTGTACCAAGTCCACGTCCTTGAATCGCAGACGTTGGTGCAAGCATTTCAGGCATCCCTGGGCCACCTTTTGGTCCTTCGTAGCGAATGACGACTACATGGCCCTCTTTTACCGTCCCGTTATCGATATTTTCCTGTGCTGCTTCTTGTGAATCAAAGACGACTGCTTCGCCCCTGAATACTTTAATAGAAGGGTCTACAGCGCCTACTTTAATAACAGAACCCTCTGGCGCGATATTACCAAATAACACCGATAATCCACCAACTGGGCTATACGGATTGTCTTTCGTACGAATAACTTCATCATTTATAATATGATAATCCTTTACAAGCTCACCCATTGTTACTCCTGCAACTGTCGGTCGATCTGGGTGAATAGCACCTGGAATAGATGTTAATTCATTAATAATGGCACTAACGCCACCTGCTTTATTTATATCATCCATTGAAATATCTGAAGCAGGCATAATTTTCGCTAGATATGGAACACGCTCTGCTACTTTATTAATATCTTCAATGTTATAATCGATTTCAGCTTCATTGGCGATTGCTAATGTATGGAGAACTGTATTAGTCGAACCACCCATCGCCATATCAAGTGCAAATGCATCATCAATTGCTTCTTTAGTAATAATGTCACGAGGCTTGATGTCCTCTTTAATCATACGGACTAATTGTTTAGCAGCTTCTTTAATAAGCTTATGGCGCTCTTCAGAAGTAGCTACGATTGTTCCATTACCAGGTAAAGCTACTCCTAGCATTTCCATTAAGCAGTTCATAGAGTTTGCAGTAAACATTCCTGAACATGAACCACATGTTGGACATGCATTGTTTTCAATATCTAACAGCTCTTCAGATGACATTTTGCCTGATTTAAGAGCTCCTACACCTTCAAAAACTGAAGTTAATGAAAGCTGCTTGCCACTAGCAGAAGTACCTGCCTCCATTGGACCACCCGATACGAAGATTGATGGTACATTGGTACGAACTGCTGCCATTAACATCCCCGGTGTGATTTTGTCACAGTTAGGAATATAGAACACGCCATCGAACCAGTGTGCATTAATAACTGTTTCAGCAGAGTCTGCGATAATTTCACGGCTTGGTAACGAGTAACGCATACCAATATGCCCCATTGCAATACCATCATCTACACCGATTGTATTAAATTCGAATGGAATTCCACCCGCTTCAATAATGGCCTCTTTGACTACATCAGCAAATGTTCGTAAATGAACGTGACCTGGTATAATGTCGATATAAGAATTACAAACCCCGATAAATGGCTTGCCTAAATCTTTCGCTTTTACTTTGCCTGTTGCATATAAAAGACTTCGATGTGGCGCACGATCTACGCCTACTTTAATCATGTCACTTCTCATTTTAAACGCCCCTCATTTATTGCTATGTTCGTTGCTATATACAAAATGTTCTGTCTATTCCGTTTTTACGTATATGTCAATCGCCTAGAAGACGACTAACTGCTGTAACGAACGTGTTAAATTGTTGTAATCATAGTACGAAAAAAAGGTCTCGTCAACAGTATTTTTTGAATTGTCCAAACAATTTAAATAATCTTCAAAATTTGAAATCGTTTTCATGCTGATTAATTATCGTTTTTATCTCGCTTTAGTGAATATTTTGACATTTCGTTCAAATTTTAATTTTTTTAATAATCTATCAATATTTTTACCAAATCCTTCAAAAGCGATGAACGGCAATTAAGGAGATTGCGCTTATAATGTAAATAACTTTCTTAAGTACCCTGTCAAAAACACATTATCAGGATCATATTGACTTCGAATCGCTAAAAATTTTTCAACATCTGGGTATAGCTCATATACATAATTAGCAGTTAAATGACTTAGTTTGCCCCAATGTGGTCGTCCCTTATATTTCTTCATCATCGTATGGACCCATTCAAAATAAGGCCCTTCCTGCATTCCTTTATACATATGAAAGGCAATAAACGCTGATTCTTGCCCTTGGGTAGGACTTAAAAAACCTGCTTCACCTGCTGTCGTCCGACATTCTAACGGAAAATGCACATTAAAAATTCCACTTTTAAAGGTTGCGTGGATCTCCTCCATACATGACTCAAATTGCGTTAATGGAATAGCATATTCACTTTCTTGGAACTTTACGCTACGAGGAGAAGGATAAATTTCATAGCTAATCCCTGTTTTCTCCCCTTCGACAACATTGGCTGCTGCTAATTTACTCATAGCACCACTTAATGAAGGCTTCCATTTGCAAAGCTCAGACATAGCAAAAAAAGCACCGTTCTCTACTATTTGCAGTTTCAATGTTTCTATCCTCTTACTCCAATCACTTTGATAAACAGGCTCTACAGCGTTCATACGCTTCACTTGAATTGTTTCGCTACCCGGGAAATAAAACCACTCTACATGTCGATTCTGTCGAATATCTTCAGCAAAAATCGCCATCCCGTTTTCTAAAGTATCTCTTGTGCTCACATAATGTAAGCTATATAGAGGTATCACCTTAATCGTTACTTTCACAAGTACACCTAGCATACCTAGTGAAACATGCAAAGCTTCAGATAAATCATCCATTCCTCTCATATGCTCCCTATAAGTACCAGTACCATCTACAAAACCCCATCTTGTTACAGCTGAGGATAACGACCCGAGTTTTACACCCGTTCCATGGGTACCCGTTGACACTGCTCCTGCAATCGTTTGCTCCTGAATATCGCCCATATTTATTAGGGCAAAGCCATGCTTCGCAAGTAATGGGCCTATTTCATATAAATACGTTCCAGCCGAAAGAGTCGCTTCTTGTTTCTCTTCATTCACAGCTATAAGCCCACGCATATTATGTAAAGAAAGTGCTAAATGCTCAGGCATCGCAACAGCGCTAAAGGAGTGAGCTGCACCTGTGACACGAATCGTTTTTCCTAATTCACGTGCATGCCTCACGATATTTGTCACCTCTTCAATAGATTGAGGTAAGTACATCTCAGACGGATACGAGATGACATTACCAGCCCAGTTTGTCCACTTCTGACCATTTTTCCACTTATCTATAGAAAACATTGACCATCCCCCCTATAGGTTGAATAAGCTCCTACATGCTTGTCCCCTCTAATCCCATGTAGTTCTTGAAATCTTTCACAAAGTTCTCCAGCCTTCGCATGTCGGAAATATAGCGTGTCCCCTACATTGACTTTTTTATGTTTTACCTTAACGGGTGTCTGAACTTCTCCTGCTCCTTCTAGGTTAAGATATGAAAAAAAGGTTGGTTCATAGAATACCGGTAATCGATCAGCACTAATTGCTCCAGATGCCGTATAACCTCCACCATGGCAAACAACAATATTTTTTTCTGGCTTTCTTGTTACACTTAAAGCAAATCCAGCTGCCTTTTCCAGCTGTAAATGCGTAAATTGATCAAACAAAGCTGGTGCATAAAATGCAGAGCCAACCGTTATTTCTGTTACCTCCTTCTGTTGTGCCGTGTATGCCATACTTCCTGAACCTCCACCATTTACAAAGTGCAAGCTTGGAAAATATGCTTTTATATGTGCAATGGCTAATCTACGAAACTGGGTAACTTGCTTTTTAGCTTGCAACTGCATTACTTCAATAAGTTTTCCTTTCACAGCATTTGCTGGACGATTACCGACTCCTGCAATTTGAGCCTCGTAGCCCATCGCTCCAACCACTTCAATAAATGCTTGATTTTTAATATATTCGAGGAATGGTGTTAGTGACTCCTGTGAATGAAGCGAAGAGCGTTTTGTACCAAAATAAAGCAGCTTAAAATCATTGGATACATTAATATCAATACATACCTGCACACGAACATCTAGCTCTTGCCCTAGCTCCGCCAAAAATTTGACATGCTCCTGCTTATCCACCATAAAAGTGATAGTTTTCCCCGCTTTTACAAAGTGCAATAACTGACGAACAGAAGCTTCTTCCATCACCGGATATCCTAGCAGTAAATCATCAAAATGCTGTTGCAGTAAAAATAGTGTTTCTGCCGCTGTAAATGTCATAAATCCTTTCACATTGGAGAGATTACTTTGTAAATAGCGTAATATCTCTACAGAACGAATCGATTTCGTAGCAATACGTATATTTTTCTGCCCACAAGAGTCGTGTACAGTAGCAATATTGTGATCCAGTGCATCAAAGTCCAACCAAGCAAATGGACGCTCTAGTTCATGGAACGCTCGATCAAATCTAGTGGTCATCCTATCACTCCTTTGTTTGTACTTTGTCTTTGACATTTACCTTAGAAATTCCTTTTAGTAAGGTTTTTCTATGCAAATTCTATCAGGACAAATAAAAAACAACCGTGGACATGTAATCAAATTTGTCTTCACGGTTGTTTTAATAATGGACAAGCATTTAACTCACCTTTCTATTTTTTAGAGATTACGAGGAGAATATAAAATCCGCTGCTAAATTCAACAAAACTAGCAGATGTAAACCCGCAATAAGAATTCCTTGGCGATTTAATCGTTTCATAGCTGTCATATTCATATAGACCACTCTCCTTTTTTCACATTATACGCTCAGAAAAATCAATTTTCAAACTATTCGTAATATTAAATATGATTCATTTTTCTGACAAACAGGCCCAAATATGGCATGATAAAAGTGAAATTATACCTATAGGGATAGTGAAAAAGTTGAAAAAGGCTTTATTAGTAATTGATTATACGTATGATTTTGTCGCTTCTGATGGAAAACTAACATGCGGGGAGCCCGGTCAAGTATTATTAGATCAATTTCGCTTTGGCGTAATTGTGTACGCACAATTCAAAATACGTGACATCCGCCGGAGGCTTTATCTTCATTCAATTGATATTTGGATATCCACAAAAGTAACTGCATTCAACTCACACCTATAGAAATGGATAACTCTGCTGAATGAAGATAAAAAAATCTCATCCTTAATTCAAAAATTTATTGCTGAAAAAGAGTTTGTTGTTTTTGCGAATGATCTACATGAGGAAGATGATCCATTCCATCCTGAAACCAAGCTATTTCCTCCTCCTAATATTCGCGACACTAAAGGACGTCACTTATACGGACAAGTTGGTAAAATGTATAACCTTCACAAAGATAAAGTGATGTGGCTCGATAAAACGCGTTATAGCGCATTTGCCGGAACCAATTTATCGATTTTATTGAATGAGCGAGGAATCAAAGAAATTCATTTAGTTGGCGTTTGTACTGATATTTGTATTTTACATACAGCCGTTGATGCTTATAATTTGAGCATTTCAACGGTTGTTTATGCAGATGGTGTTGCAAGTTTTGACGCTGCAGGTCATGAATGGGCATTGCGTCATATTGAACATACATTAGGTGCAACAGTTTGTTAATTAATCAATTTGGCGTCATTGTAGTTTCTTTGCTACAGAAAAAAATACTTACAGATATTTTTTGCGCAAAAATGAAGCGTCAAAAAATGACTTTTGTCTATGCAAAATCGAAGCGTTAGCATAAGCTGAATGAAGATAAAAACCTTATTGAGAATTTGTAATAATTACTAAGAAGCAAGACGCGTAATATACTCCATTCAGGGCATAACTAAATAATCGCCATTATATCTTAGTTTAAGGAGATGAAAAAAATGATTAGCTTCATTTGGTATTTAATCATCGGCGGAGTATTAGGTTGGTTGGCTGGCGTCATTTTAGGTAAAAATGTACCCGGTGGCATCATTGGGAATATTGTTGCAGGGGTTGTCGGTTCGTGGATCGGTAGTATGGTTCTTGGCAACTGGGGTTGGCGAGTTAGTAATTTTTACGTATTCCCCGCATTAATCGGTGCTGTCGTGCTGATCTTCATTGTAAGCATTATTTTAAAGGGTATGCGTAAAGCAACCTAAATATGTAATAAAGAGCCATCATTTTTGATGGCTCTTTACTTGTTCTAAAAAAATTGTGTCCATAAAAATAAAATGGCTCTTCGGCAAAACGAGTGGTTGATTTCCGTTCCGACTGGGCGCTTTCCTGGCTCTTTACTTTTCTTTATAAAGGACTACTTCCTTTAGCTCATCATGATAATCATTATACAAATTGAAATAATGTAATACCTTTTTAACATATTCATCACTGTGATTGTATGTATAGACCGCTTGCTGAATATGATCATCTGCTGCACCATTTTTCGATAAATAATTCGCAGCACTAAATATAGCGTCCTCAATATCATAAGGATCTGCAATGCCGTCTCCATTAGCATCTACGCCATATCCACCATATTTTTTTATGGCTTCTAAATTCATTAATTCTGCCTTCGATATATCCCCTTTTCCTAATCCCGAGCAGGAAGGATGTTTCCAGCCGACAAATGTACAAGGCATAAATTGCATCGGACCTTCAGCCCCAGCTGATGAAACGAGCGATTTCATTGTAGAGAAGCGTGTTTCAATTCGATGATGGGCGGCAAGCAACGTCCAAGGCACACCGTATTTCTCTTCCGCTGCTACATAGATGGGAATATATTGCTCAGGAATGTTCATATCGAAATTTTGTTGGATTTCTTCTAGTTCTTTTTGCTTTGCTAATTTTTCAAATATAGTTAATGTTTGCAGCTCCTTCCATGCAAAAAAGGCGAAAACGCACACAGTTATCGCTATTGGTATTAGTAAAGCTATCATGCCTAATTGAACGGAAGGCGATAGCATCGGTTTTGTCTTCTTTTTTTTCGCCATATGTCACACCTAATCTCTCTTATACTATTTCTATTTTACCAAAATTACCGTTTTATGTAGTAGATTTTTCCGAATATAATTACCACTACTTTAACAGTTGAAAAGAAAGGGAAAAATATAGTAAAATATAATTCGATTAATTTATAGGGATAATTATAGGAGGAATTTGTTTTGTGGAAAGACTTTAAAGAGTTTGCTATGAAAGGCAATATTGTCGATCTAGCAGTGGCAGTAGTAATCGGTGGTGCTTTCGGTAAAATTGTTACCTCCTTAGTTGAAAATATCATTATGCCATTAGTCGGTGTCTTAACTGGTGGTGTTGATTTAACAAAAAGCTTTGCTTATGGTTCAGGTGATGCACAAATAAAATTAGGTGTATTTTTACAGTCTATTCTTGACTTTTTCATTATCGCCTTTGCAATTTTCATGGCATTACGAATTATGACCAAACTATCTCGTAAAAAAGAAGAGGCTGTTGTGGAAGAACCAACACCAGAATTGGATTCTAAAGAAGAGCTTCTAAAAGAAATTCGAGATTTATTAAAAAAAGAGCAAGCTTAAATCATATTCAAAAAGAATCTGCCTCTTACCACGGATAAGCCGCGATAAGAGGCAGATTCTTTTTTATTGAAGAGATTTTTTATGGACGCAAATCCCATGGTTCAAATACGCCGACATGTGTTTCCGGTACTTCCTGTTTTATTGCATCAATAATCCCTTGTGCAATTTCACCATTTGTTAGCCATCTCGAAGAATTATTGTCTTCTATGATAAATCCAAGCTTCACCTCCCGATAAACTATATTAGAAGGTAAATAATTTTTTGTACGGTCATTATTTACATAAGAGCTACTTCCTTTTATATGGTATATAATCAAATTTTTCGTAGTAGAAATTGCTTCAAAAAGTGACTCCCAAATTCTTTTATCCGAGCCATGAATCCAAGCAATAATACAATCAAATGATCCACTAGTTTTTTGGGACTCTATTAATACCGATTTAAAACTATTGTAATTCGTATAATCAACTAATAAAGGTGACAATTTCGAATCATTTTTAGCTTCATTTATCAAATTTTGCATTTTCTTTTGTTGTCTCCCGATAACGGTTACATGATTATCTTGCTGTATAAGCCATACAGAAACATCCTTTAGCATTCCTGTTCCACCTATTACTAGCCAATTTTTCATTTAATTTTCTCTCCTTCCTTATCTCCTACTATTCCTAGACGTTTTAATATAAACAATCTCTCTAATTTTCTGAAATTATCTTGTTCTTCTTAAGTATACATGTTAAATTGGTAACAATTATTGAGAATATTGGGACAAGAAGTACTAGTCTTTTAGATATTTTGACTCCCCGTGATTATGATGAAGAAAAGAGTGACGACATGACAAACAGCAGAAGTATTGAAACAAAACTCGTACAACTTGGGAATTTAAGTGATCCTATAACAGGTGCTGTCAGCCCACCAATCCATTTATCGACAGCTTACAAACATACAGGGATCGGTGAATCCACTGGTTTTGATTATGCACGTACAAAAAATCCAACTCGTGCTCTATTAGAAGAAGGAATTGCAGATTTAGAGGGCGGAGATGCGGGCTTTGCCTGTAGCTCTGGGATGGCTGCTATTCAACTAGTTCTATCCTTGTTTAAGCCTGGTGATGAATTAGTGATGCCTGATGATTTATATGGTGGTACATATCGACTTTTTAATTTCTTTGAAGAAACATATAACATTAAGCCTGTTTACTCAAAATTTGAATCAGTGGAACAGGTAGAAGCATTAATCAACGACAATACGCGTGCTCTATTCATTGAAACGCCGACAAATCCGCTTATGCAGGAATTTGATTTGCAAGCATATGCGGAATTAGCTCACAAGCATGGGGCATGGTTAATTGTCGATAACACGTTCTATACACCATATTTCCAACGTCCGATCGAATTAGGTGCAGACATTGTCATTCATTCGGCGACTAAATATATTGGCGGACATAATGATGTGTTAGCTGGTTTAGTTGTCGCCAAAGGTGCTGAATTAGCAGAACGTATTGGCTTTATTCATAATGGCAGCGGTATGGTGTTAGGTCCGATGGATTCCTGGTTACTTATTCGCGGATTAAAAACATTGCATCTTCGATTAAAGCAACATGATGCGAACGCGAAAGCAATTGCTGCCTATTTAGAGGAAGAAGAGCTTGTAACAGACGTGCTCTACACAGGAAAAGGTGGTATGCTTTCATTCCGCTTGAAAAAGGCCGAGTGGATTGACCCATTCCTTCGAAACTTGAAGTTAATTACCTTCGCTGAAAGTCTTGGTGGTGTTGAAAGCTTTATTACGTATCCTGCTACTCAAACACATGCGGATATGCCTTATGAAGAGCGCATTGAACGTGGTGTATGTGATCGATTACTCCGCTTCTCTATTGGAGTTGAAGAGGCTGAAGATTTAATTGCGGATTTAAAACAAGTATTCGATATCCTTAGAAAAGAGGCTTAATGATGAAGCAGCATATTGAAACAAGCTTAATTCACGCAGGTGTTCGTGACGGCTATGAAAATAAAAAAGGTGCAGTCAATGTGCCTATGTATGTATCATCAACTTTCCATCAGGAGAGTATCGATGAATTCGGTGAATATGATTATGCACGTTCTGGCAACCCTACGCGTGATGCATTAGAAAAAGCAGTAGCAGAGCTTGAAGGTGGTGTACGAGCGCATGCATATTCTTCTGGAATTGCCGCGGTATCTGCAGCATTAATGTTATTATCTCAAGGTGATCATATAGTCATTACAGAGGATGTTTATGGAGGAACATACCGCTTCGTTTCAAAAGTCTTACCACGCTTCGGTATTTCCCATACTTTCGTTGATTTCACAGATTTAGCGGCGGTA
Source organism: Lysinibacillus sp. NPDC059133 (assembly GCF_042755925.1). Taxonomy (NCBI): domain Bacteria; kingdom Bacillati; phylum Bacillota; class Bacilli; order Caryophanales; family Bacillaceae; genus Lysinibacillus; species Lysinibacillus sp. NPDC059133. Next base: position 126,394 of record NZ_JBHZDH010000002.1, read on the forward strand.
GAAGCAGCCATTACACCAGCTACAAAACTACTATATATGGAAACACCGTCGAATCCAACACTTGGCATCACAGATATTCGCGGAGTAGTAGCACTTGCCAAGCAGCATAATTGCTTAACGTTTTTAGACAATACTTTTATGACGCCTTTACACCAACGTCCACTTGAGCTAGGTGTTGATGTTGTTATTCATAGTGCTACAAAGTTTTTATCTGGGCACTCTGATATTATCGCAGGATTAACAGTAACTGCTGACGAAAAGATTGGTCAGGATCTTTACTTTATCCAAAATTCATTCGGCAATATATTAGGTGTACAGGACTGCTTTACTTTATTGCAAAATATGAAAACAACAGATGTGCGTTTTAGTCGATCTGCTGAATCGGCACAAAAGATTGCGGCTTTTTTAGACACAAATGATCTTGTCGAGCAAGTATACTACCCTGGGCTTACATCACATCCTGGTTATGAGATTCATCAAAGTCAGACTACGAGTGCAGGTGCAGTACTATCCTTCCGCCTACCAAGTTATGAAGCTGCAAAGGCACTTGTGGAAGCGATGAAAATTCCAGTGTTCGCTGTCTCTCTAGGTGGCGTTGAATCGATTTTATCCTACCCTGCAAAAATGAGTCATGCAGCAATGGAGCCTGAGGAGCGTGCAAAACGTGGTATTACTGATGGTTTATTACGTTTCTCAGTAGGGCTTGAGCATGTTGACGATCTGATTGCAGATTTCGCTCAGGCATTAGAGGTTGCCGCAAAGGTTATTTAAAGATAGACATAATAGGTCAAAATCTTAAAAAGCGCAAGAAATCAATTTTAGAAACGTTGATTTCTTGCGCTTTTTTGATATAGCATTTTTGCTTTGAACTATATTTATGTCATAGTCAATTTTTTATTAAATGTACAATTTTAAATGTTTAACAATCAGTTGTTCACACGAGCTAGTACTCGATATAAATAATCTCCATGTCCCTTTGCCAGTGTTACTTCTTGTTCATCTGTTATCCAGTAAAATGAAAATTCTAAGCCTGCCTCGTTTACACCTGTCGGACAATGCTTCCACGAATCTCTTTTTTCATTTGTCGTTAAATGATAGAAATAGCGCTTTTGTAATACCCCTGAATGATGATTAAAATAATCTTGGGCAATTAACCCCTTCACTACTAAATAGGCTAACCCTGTCTCCTCAAACATCTCCCGTGTTACAGCTTCTAGCGGTGTTTCCCCTTCCTCTACCGTGCCTTTAGGAATTTGAATCCCTGCTCCTTCTGTATTTTGCTCAAATACTAGCACTTGTAACTGACCCTCATGCTCTCTCGTAATATAGCCAAATGCTTTTTCAACAACTTGCATGAAGTCATCCCCTTTCTCGTGATTTAATGTTACAATAAACGGAAAAATTGGAATTGTAGGTGAAAAGTATTGAGTTCAATTATACGACATATGCAAAAGAATGACATCATTTTTGTGCAAGAAAATTGCCAAAAAAAGTTGGCATCAAACATACGAAGGGATTATCCCAAATGAGATTCAAGTTCGTTTTTTACAAGTTGCTTATAATAATGATCGATTACTAGGTCGTTTGGAAAAAAGTCTATTTTTAGTTGCTATACTTGAAGAATCGATCGTAGGCTTTGCAAATTTTTCAAATGTTGTAGATGGAGAGGCAGAACTATTCTCAATATATTTACTTCCTGAAACTCAGGGCAAAGGTATTGGTACAGCCCTATTACAAGAAGGAATCAAAATGCTTCCAGATTTAACATCACTTTTAGTTTGTGTAGAAAAGGAAAATACGATTGGCATGAACTTTTATCAAGCGAAGGGCTTCAAGAAATTGGAGGAGTTTGATGAGTTATTTGATGGTCATTTATTGAAAACTGTTAAACTTGGCTTAACACTAACTGCTTAGTATAACGGAGTAAAAACTCACTCCGTTACACATTTTATATGTAATCTATGCAAGAGGAATTTGCTCAGATTGGATGACAAGTGCTGTTAAACCTGAATGACTCCCAGATTCATGTACCTCCCCTTTTTGCCATAGAACACCTTCCCCAGTCTTTATCATTACTTTTTCTTGATCCTCACCGCAAACCCATCCTTCCCCTTGAATCACAATAAATAACTGTGGGACAGGCGCCTCATGCATCCCAACAACACCACCAGGCTCTATATAAATGAAGCCAATATTGGCAGGTTCCGCTGTTTTCATGATTTTCGTATAAAAAGCATCTATTGATTGATAATTATTAATTTGATTAGCCAATTCTTGTGTGAAATTATATTTTTTCATGGTAACCTATTTTCCTTTCATTTTTTGTTTGCTACCATCCTATACAAGTATGCTTAGTATAGAAGCATATTGTTTATTGTGTTTATCTGTTGCTTATATAGTAAATTGATTACGTCCTTCTGATGTATAGAAATCAATTTCTTCTTGAATGTCTGAATTGTATTCGAGGGGTTCTATCGTCACTGTTGTACCTTTTTCGTACTCACCATTTTCTCTAATATATGACCTAATACTAGAATCATCTTTAATATTAACAAACATTTCATAATCTAATTCACCTTCAAAATGCAATACACAGTACACTACAAATTCGTTATCATAACAAATTTTACATAACCCTTCATCAAATGGTTCACAATCTTCATCAGAATCAAAAGCAACATGCTGCCCACATGCTTCACATTCATATTCTGCAATTAATGACATATTAAATTCCTCCTCCGTGTTTATAAATTAATTAAATGCCTTTTAATTGAAATAAGCTATAGTTACCACTACGAAAAGATTATTATAGCTAATGTTCTTGATATTTCGTTTGCAATATATGAAAATATTAATCCAGATAAACCTCCGACGATAAAATACCAAAAATATTTCATCCAAAGAGACTTCAGAATTTATATTTTTTAATGATTTCTAGTCAGATATCTTTGGAAATTTTTTAAATCCTTCGCTAAAAATTCATCTGATAACCAAGAATTTTTTGTCATTATATCACCAACAAAGTTTGAAAGAGATGTTTTATCTAACCGACTAAAATGATTTGAAATCACCGTATTTTTAATCGTTTCTTGCCAGTCACTATAATTCTCTACTTTCTTTTGTACTAGATGGGATTGATTTGAATAAATTGACTTAACTAGTTGGTTATAATCCTTAAATGCTTCAAGAAGTGCGTCTTTATCCTGTTTTTCAGTAGCAGCTAATATTTTATCTTTAAAACTCTGCCATTTTTCAGGGAAAGCTTCTTTCACAAGATCATCTATATGAATATAATCATCAGGTGCATGTACTAATGGGCCCTTTTCGATAGCAAAAACTACTTTACCATTGTCATTTTTCACGCCATTAACAGCAAATTTTGCAATTGTTGTCATGGCATCCATCTAATCTTTTGCCTGCTGCCCAGTTAAATAGTTATCTGCAATATATTGTGCTTTTTCTAAACCAAGTGAGATCATGGCTTGACGTTGTTCCTCAGTCATATCCCCAACATCGCGCACTAAAAAGTTTTGAGATATTGTTATGTATGTAGCATCAAATACTTGCTGACTCGCTCCCTTTAAACTATTGGCGAGCTTATCATTTGTTTGAATATGTGGAATAATGATAGCAAGAACATTATGCTCTATCTCTTCGTCAAGCCTAGCCTGCTGTTCCGCACGAATAGCTTGTTGCTCTTCACTTTCAACAAAATTTATTTTTCCACCATCCTTGAAAATGGAAGCTATTTTTTGAGCTATCTCATCTGGAACACCTTGCAATTGAATTTGACTATCGAATAATCGACGTGCTTCCGCTCCAATTGTTACAGCATCCTGTTCTTTTTTTACTGCTTGAGGAATTTCCCCCATAGTTTGAACATTCGTAGATTGAAGAAAATTTACCGTATTAGCATTGGACGTTATCTTCATAATAAAAATGTCTCCCCTTTATTTGTGTTAAAGATTATATCGGGTTAATTACAAATAATCGAAGATAAAATAATAATTGGTCGATTTTACAATTCCGTAAAAATAAAAAAACCCAGAATATGTTCTGGGCTTGATGACACTTACTTTTCTAGCATGATTAAAACTGTCGGGCTTTTGCTTCGCTTCTCAAGATACGGTTATGGAGAGTAATCTCCGTTTCACCATTTACTTGAGATTTTGAACGCTTAATCCTTGACCAGTTGCGGTGGATTTTTTGAGATTTTGGGTCTAGTTGTTCGAACCTACTCATTCGTGCCATCCTCCTCATCAATATAGATTTCATAAGTGAAACCTTTTTTAGTATGACCTTGCGATTAAAAATTATTCAGTTTTCTATCACTATTATCCCCACACTTCTTGCAATGTATTTCTAAATAACGCATCTAATCTTTGTGTAGGATCATCGACTTTAACGTTGAGATTTTTACAGTATGTCTCAACATGCTCTATTTCTTTATCTAAATACTCATTAATACGTTCAATTCGTGGCTCCATATTTAGTTCGTCACCAGCCATTTTTCTCTGTAAAAGTTGCTGAATTTCGGTTTTTAAAGGCCCCTCAGAAATAATTGCATTTAACAATTCCTGAAAATCAATTGGTGGAACCGTATTGTTTTTCTCTATCCATTTACATGCTAAAACTGGTCTGAGGACATAGAAATATTTTTTTATTTTCACTTCTGAGCCCTGTAAATACTCTCGATAATTGTTTTTAGCCATATTTAAATAGTGATACAAACTTGCATTTGGATAAAAAACTTCTCTTTCCAGTAACCGTACATTGTCAATAAATGAATATTGTTGTTCATACACAATATTGCTTCGTAACCATTCTAATAGAGGTGGATTACTTTTGCGAAATAGCCTTAATGCTTTTGTTATTTCCCAACCACTAATATCCAACAAATCATTAATAGGCACTTCAATAACATCCCTCTTCGCACCAATTCCTTGAGGATCGATTGAAAGATACCACTGTGGTTGATGAATATATATGAAACGAACATCATAATCACTATCCTTGGAAGGAAATCCCCAAGCACGACTACCCGATTCTACAGCATATAAAATTTTCACTTGATACTCTTTTTCAATTTCTTTTAATTTACTTCGTATAATTTCCTTCATGTAAATACCACTTTCCAAATTTAGTCTTTTAAAGCGTCTGGTTTGTATCAACTATACCTGTATGATTACATACTCTTAGTTGGTTTCGACCGCTTTCCTTTGCAATATAAAGTGCTTGATCCGCCCTGTCAAGTAGCTCGTAAAATGTTGAAATGTTTTTAGAATGACCGTACCCTGCGATGCCAATACTCACTGTCACATTGATCTCAACATCATCCGCATAATAAGGATAATGTTCAACATGCTTTCGAACTCTTTCCGCTATCTTTACTGCGCTCTCTAACGTAGTATTTGGGGATAAAATGACAAACTCCTCTCCCCCATACCTTGTAATAATGTCGATTTTCCGCACAGAATTTGTAATGATATTTGCGACGTGCTTTAGGACTTCATCACCGATTAAATGTCCATATGTGTCATTGACCTTTTTGAAAAAATCAATATCAATCGCTATACATGAACAATAGTTTTGTTCTTCTAAACATTTCTGAAAAACAAGTTCCCCCTGCTCAATCAAATAACGACGATTGTACAGCTTCGTCAGCTGACAAGTAACCGATAATTCTTTCAGTAAGATGGTATCTTTTCTCACCTTAGCGCTCATTTCGTTGAAGGACGCGCAAAGCTCCTGAAATTCATGCGCATAAGGTGCCAGCTGATGTTCATCTATTTGATAATCATAAAAACCTTGTTCTACCTTTCTAACGCCTGTAAGAAGCTGCTGGATTGGTTCTTCAATTTTTTTAGAAAGATGTAACATCATTTTAATCGTAAAAAATGAACCTACTACTAAACAAAAGGTTATTGATAAAATTCTAATGATGAATGGTTTATACGCCTCCAACAGACCCATTTCTGATATGATAAACCATTTCCCTTCATTTATAGGCTTACTTTTAGCAAGAACCCGCTTATTATTCGCGTCTTTATAAAGCTCTAGGTCACTTGTTTTATTTTTTTTAGCTGCGTTCAGGATATGCTCATCCACTAAATAATTGCTAGAAGACCGTTGTTGTTTATTATTAAATTCAGTGAGCATAGTACCTTCCTGATCGATAATGTAAGCTTGACCTAAAAAGCCGACTCTTGATTCATGTAGCAGTTGATCGATCGTGTCTAAATTTACTGCGCCAAAAACTACACCATTGAATTGTTGTTGTGCATTTAGAATCGGTGAAGCAAGTGCAATAATAGGCTTCTTAGTAACTTTACTCATTAAAATATCTGTTATATATGGTTGTTTCGTTTTTTTAGCAACCTGAAAATACTTTCGATCCTTTACATCCATTCCAACACCAGCTGTACTATATTCAGTAACTGTATCAAATTGTACGATGCCCTCTTTATTGACAAATATTAAGTCTGTAAAATTTGTTTTTTCTTTAAAATTCCGAAAAAAAGTTTGCGATTTTTCAAAATTATAGTCCTTTACAAAATCTAAATTAGCTATTGTATGTATATCACTGGATCGTTCTGATAACCAGCTTTCAAAAAAATATGTTTGAGCATCTAAATATTGCGTCATCTCTTCATTCTGATGCTGAATGGTTTGCCGATATTCGATATAAAGCGTTGGAATAAAAATACATAGACCAATAATAAAAGTAATCCAAACAAGCGCTCGATGAAGCTGACCTTTTATCGTGTTTGGTCGTGGAAATTTTTTAAAAACCCTCAAAGCACTAACCTCCAAATTAATCCAAATCTTTCCTTAAAATGGGCAATGAATAGTATTTTATTCATTTAAAATACCACAATCTAAAGATTGTGGCAGTGAGAAATTTAACTTCTTTCAGCAATTGTTGTTTTATGTAACGTAAGTGAAACGGCAGTTACATATGTTTTGGTAGCGAAAGCAAAGCGTCAGCTTAGTTGATAAAATTTATTGCAATAAAATTTGGAGAATTGTAATAAATAATGCCGCAACAATAGGAACTACTTTCAAAGAGGTGTAACCTACTGAAGATGTACAAATTGGCTCTAACGGATCCTTCGTTGGTGACGCTAAATATTGAATAAGACGTTGCCAGCGACTTTTCTTGTACGTGATTAGCTGCTTAGGAATCTCCACTTTATCTTGATCTAAGCTGTCTTTTAACCATTGCTCCTTTTGAAATTCATCCTTAAGCATCGAAATCCTCCTTTAGCTCTTCCTTTAAAGTCCTTATCGCATTATGTAGCCTTGATTTAACTGTGCCAAGTGGAATGGACAAAATTTGTGCAATTTCCTCCTGCGGCAAATCATGATAGTAAACAAGCAAAATAACCGCTCGTTGCTTTTCGGGTAATTGAAGTATTGCCTCTTGTATTGTTAATTTCTCGTCAGCAGACATACGATGACTGGACGTCGGTACTAAAAACGGGAACAGCGTGCGCCATTTTTTGCGCCGATTCAATTTATTAATCATTAAGCGATAAGCGATTTGAAATAAAAAAGCTTTTACCGTTCCCTTTTGCTCATCAAAATCTTCTTTTATATATTGTAAACGCTCAAAGGTATCTTGCACAATATCAATGCTTAGCTGATCTTCCCGAGTATAGCGAAATAAAAAGCAGTACAATGGCTCATACAAACGACTATAGAGCTGTTCAAAGCCCTCGACTTCGCCGTTTTTATAGGCCTCCATCCACTCCTCATTGCTTATCATCTAGCTCATCCCCCCAATGAGCCTTAATGGACTTCAATGTCATGGACACACGTGAAACTAAGTTGACGACTATTACAATGACAAATGCTTGCGATTGATTTGTAAAAAACTGCACATATGGATTTTCGATTGTTTGTGAGAAAGACAAAAGCATGTTGAGTGCCTGCATACAAAGTATTGTATATATGGCTAAAACAAGCGTTAAAGTATCAAATACATTCCAACGTAAATAAATTGTTGTTTTTTTATAATTAATTTTTCCATTTTCGCGAACAATGTATTTTTTATTCATCTGAATTGTAATTACGGAAGTAATAATAATCCAAAAGCCAGCTATAAAAAAAGATACAATCCATCCGATTCCCATAAAATCACCTACTTACTGTTATATACTTTTTTAGCGATGGCTGCTAACACCAAGCTAAGAACTGTTAAAATCATAAAATACTGATATTGTGGGAGCCATGTTTCGTCCATTAAATTTAAAGACACTTGCAAGCTATCAAATAAATATAACATCGGATTCCATATTAGGAAAATAAAATAATCTTGGGGATTTTTTTCCGCAAGCATTAAAAACATCGTTGTCATCGTTACTGAAAACATGAATAAAATCATAATTGGCGTTAACATGCTTTGAGCTACTTTCTCATTTTTAAATAGACCTGCTAATATAAAACTCAATGGATATAATGCCAATAAAACAAAATTACTAATCAAAATAATCATAAAAAAAGATGAAAGTGAAATATCAATGATGAAGGAATAGCCAATGAGTAGTAACACTAAAAATATATTTAATAATGTAAAAACACCGATTCCCATCCCAATATAGTAAGTGTGTGGCTTAACGCCTGTTCTCTGTACCCATTGTAACGTTTTATGGGCCTTCATATCTGCCAAATATATAGTAGCGCTAGAAAATGCAAATGAGAAAATTAACATTAAAATTGAAAATGGTAAAAACTGACCTTTAATCATAAAATCTATCGCATCTCCAGTCACTATATTTTTACAAATCACTGAAGTAATCATAAATATAAAAGATGGTAATAAATTACCAATAGTCATTCCTGGATTGCGAATACTTTCCAACATATACATTTTTGCAATTTGTTTAGTCATCCCGCTCTTCCTCCTAAAATTTGACCTGTCACTTCATAGTAGATACCTTCGATTCCTGGCAATTTCGCATCTGTGTATTTTTGATAGAGCTCATCCTGTGTGCTATTTTCAATAAGCTTCCCGTCTTTTAAGATCACTACATAATCAAATAACGGTTCTAATCCTGCCACCTCATGACTAATAATGATGATCATTTTGTTACGTTGACGAATTTCACCTTGTAAGTAAAACATCAATTGCTTTTTCTTTGTTAAATCTAAATCAGCAAACGGCTCATCTAATATGATAATCGGTTTATTTAATAAAAAAGAAAGGAAGATCGATACTGCTTTTCGCTGACCGCCTGAAGCATTTTTCAACAATATGTGGTCATAAGTCGGTAATCCCAATATTTCATAAAGTTCTCCCAAATCAGCTTTATTGTTCGTCAGTTTAGTAAAAAGAGCCATTACTTCACGAATTTTCAGATGCTGATAACTCGAAAAAAATTGGTACTGCAGCGCAACTTGCTCTTGTACATGTTGAGACGTCTCATTGAATACAATGGTACCTGCATCAGGTTTTACATCTCCAGCTATACATTTTGACAAAGTAGATTTACCCGCTCCATTCTGACCTAATAATAAATAACAATACCCCATTTTAAATGTGGCCGACACACCATCCAAAACGTTCACACCATTATATTTTTTCACAATATCCTTCACAATAAGCTCCAAAATAATCCCTCCTTATGTTTATGTTCACTGACTATACAAACGGCAATTGGAAAAGGTTCATTTTATTTTTAAAAAAATGAAATAAAATTATATGTTTCTACAAAATGATTTTTTATGTAAAATAAATAATTGTTGGAAATTTAGTAAAGATAAAGGAATACCATTTTAATATGGCTCTGACTAAAGATGTCTGATGAACGGTTAGGACAAAAAATTTTTATCTTGTTTTCCTGCACGATAAATAATATTAATTTAAAGGGAGTTACCTAAGTGCGAGATTTTGAAGAACTTAAGTATTTTTTAGAACCTCATTTTGGTTTGAAGATAGGCTGGGAGCTAATCGAATACGCTGTTATTGAACATCGACAATTAAGTAAAAAAGAACGATCCAACTTCAAAAAAGAACTTTTATATATGAAACAACTGTTAGAACAAAATCAATATGAAAAAATACAACAAATTATTAAGAAGAATAATTTAGAAAATACAAAGCTTTACAATATTGATAAAATACGAAAATTTATCGATAGGGTTTTACCAATTATTGAGAAATATGAATATAAAAAAGGTATCCCTTATGTCCCCTTTAAAGCTTTAAACTATTTGTTTGATACAATTATTACTCCACCTAAAACAAAATTATCTTTCGACTTTATTGCTATAGATATTAAAAGAGAAGGGGATACATTTATTCATCATATCTTGCAAGATTTAAACTATGTAGAAAAAGCCTTTATGGAAAAAGATGAAGCTAAGATTCAAAAGTTACTACAACTTTCTAGAGAAAAAGGGATTACTATTTTTGAATCTCAACATCGAGATGAATTTATCCAAGTAGTAACGAACGAATTAAGTTATTAAACAAGTATGTCTTAAAAAAATTCACTATAAAAAAATGACCACTATATATTTTTCCTATTTAATTACGCTTTAGTAACTGGCAACACCGAGGCTTTCGGGTACATGCAAAAGACCTCTCACCGTGGGAGGTCTTTTTGATATTTAGGATTTTATTATTTTCCAAAATTCTGTTCCATAGCTTTTGTTAGAAAATTCAACAGGTATTTGTGCTTTCGCAAAGTTGTCGCCAACGTCTATCTTATTTACTCCATTTTGTAATGGTGAGCCAAATGAAAATTCCAGTTGCAAATCAGTAAGGTTAAACAAAATTGAATGCACTGTTCCAAAGCTTTCATTGTAATTATGGACGGATAATCCTTTAGGAAACTCTGTTAAAAGAAGCTCTTGTATTTCATTAACAGATCTTTTGCCACTTTCCTTCAATTTCCCCTCTAAAATATCATATCTTAATTGAGAATGCTCGAGCTTGCCAGGCTCCATTTTTTGTATTGTAGAAAATAGACCATGGTTAGTGGCAATAAGATAATCTAATTCTGCACGTTTCACTTCTTTTATTCCGTCATATGTTCCAATTATAGCTGCGTCGCCATTTGCATCAGCTATAAGTAGATTCATATTCGTTCCTACAGGCATATTATTAACCATATAAATGGCTTCTTCTACATTTTTACAATTTTCTAATAGAGCTCTGACAATAACCATAAACTGTAATCCAGGTACTACTGGTGGTCTCATACCAGGATATTTGCCAATGGGCATGCCACACGATGCATAGGCAACACATAGCCCCTTCTCATTTAAGCCTTCGCTCCGACCGAATGTAGAAACAGAAAATCCTGTATAAGAATATTTCCCTTCGACGATTGTTGTACATAAGCGCATATCTGAAATGTTAGGTGAAAGATCATAATTTCTTATGACATAGGTTTTACCATCCGCCATTTTTCCTGGCAAAATAGCCCCTAAACTACACCCTCCAGGAATTAACCACGCATTTTGATAAAAATTTAGTTGTTCGGGCTCATAGCCAAAGCCTTCCGCAAAACCATCTAATTCTTTATTTAAACCTGGACAGTACTGCTCTATTTGTGCCTTCATTTGAAAATAAGCGTTGTCCGAAGTTAATTTTTCCGTAAAGAATAGCGATTTCGCAAAAGGATTTTTTTGAAATTCCCGAGCTTGTTGTTGTCCTATCTCGTATGAACTACCTTGAAGAAATGCAAACTGTCCTGTATTTGTTTTCATTGATATACTCCATTCCATATAGTACTTGCAAGACATTTCTACCCTTGCTACATATAGAATAAAGTCTCCATCTACTGGAGAGTTTAGCTAGTTTCTTATTTTCACAAACACTTTTGTCAAAAAATCATTAGGATGTAGCTCAATATTGGGTCTAATATTAATTGGATTTGCTACTTCAGTTGGGATTAACCCCTTTATGTATTGCTCCATAAACAATCCTTCTACATGAAGGGATTGTTCAGTCAGCCATTCCTGCAAACGACTATAGCCAAAATTCAACTCTGAATATGGTCCCTTTATATTTATACAAGCATACCTGCCTTCTGGTATTACTTTAATATACTCTGCCAGTTGAGTTGCTTTTACTGGCAACAGTAGTTCAACATCCGCTATATTTTGCTTCCTGTCCTGTTGATGAAAAATTGCAGTAAGCTTCCCTTCTATCTCTAATTGATATGCATAGATTCGTTCAAATAATTTTCGTACTAGCCTATCCATTTCAATAATATTGATCTTTTCACGGATGGCAAGCACCTGTATTTTTGGTCGTTCCTCTATATAACAACTTGATAATGTTGGCTTTAGATTAAATGTCTGAGCGTTCTGAATAGAATTTTTCACTTGGACAATATTTTGAATTTGTTCAGCAATTATTTCTTGTTGATGCTCTAATTCCTGAACTTTTTTATGTAATCTTAGCTCTAAATCTTGCCGATCATTTTTTCCTTTCATTATCTGTTCAATCTCTTTTAATGAAAAATGACAATTTTTTAGTACCTGAATCTTATTTAGCTCTTTCATTTTATCGTAATCAAAATAACGATAGCCGGTCACTTCATCTATAAAAGATGGTTCGAGTAATCCAATATCGCTATAGTAACGAATAGTTTTTACAGGAACATTACACAGGTTCGAAAATTTCCCAATGCTATACATAAGACACCTTCTTTTTAATTTAGTTGATTTCGATTCATCATGCTATATCTTCCATTTTGAATGAATTAAAATAAACCTCTCCTTGCTTAGTTATTGTACGATAAAGTTGTAGTAATTGTTTCAATATAATGTGCTTCACTATAACGTGAGGTTGATTTAGGAGTACGATGAATCGTCTTGCTCTATGTCACAACAATTAGCTTTCACTCTAATCAACATATAAACATGATATACGTTTTAACAAATATCAACGACAACTTGCCCAAATACAAAAGGCGAAAGGACGCCTAAAAACCAAAAGAGTAGCTCATCATTTTTGATTTGAGCATACTTCTTTTGGTTATATACTAATTTGTTTCGTATGAGCATTAACTTGTTCCCATGGATATTTACCTTACTTTCGCGGGTATTTTCCCTGCTTCCGCGGGTATTTACCTTGCTTCCGCGGGTATTTACTCTGCTTCCGCGGATATTTACCTTGCTTCCGCGGGTATTTTCCCTGCTTTCGCGGGTATTCGCCTTGCTTCCGCGGGTATTTACTCTGCTTCCGCGGGTATTTTCCCTGCTTCCGCGGGTATTTTCCCTGCTTCCGCGGGTATTTACCTTGCTTCCGCGGGTATTTGCCTCTTTCGCGGGTATTCGCCTTGCTTCCGCGGATATTTTCCCTGCTTCCGCGGGTATTCTCCCATTTTGCGCGGGTATCTGCCTATTTCGCTCGGTTCACCTTGCTAATAAGTGGGTGATGAATTTCCCTATATAGAATTTTATTTTTTAAAGCGATTACGTGTATTGGCATAGACAACTACAAAAATTGTAAGAACTATAAAGAGAACGAGCCCGATGATAAATAGCCATTCGGTTTTGAATAGCTCATTCAGCGCCCATAATAGTAAGCAAAAACAGTAGCCGTACATCACTTTGCCCACAAATTTCGCGAGTGCTTTTTCGTTATATTTTTCTTTCTCACTGTCGGACATCGTATTATAGCCCGCGAGTAAAAATGCACCTTTTCCTTGTGATAAAACAATTGCAAATATTAGGAACGGAATCATTATGATGAACCAAACAATGGCATACATGATGATTAGTCTCTATTTTTCATTTAGAATAAATTGCTGAATGGCTGGCAGCAATTCTTTATGAAGTGGTAGTGATGGGTCTGAATACGTCGCTAAATTTTCCGCGCGATCTGCTGGAGCATTTTTTAACACATGATTCATTCCTTCCATATATTCCAGCTTGGCATCTGGTTTGCCTTTCTTTAACGCTTCCGCATCCGTTGCAACTACTTGTAAGTCGGTTGTTCCTTGAAGAATTAAAACTCGGCTATTCACTTTTGCTAACTCACTTGCAGGGTTATATTTTAACCATGAAATCATATACGGTTGAACGGAAGAACGGAAGAGTGATTGTAAATCTAGAGAAACGTTCTTCACTAGCTCTCCTTTTTTCAAGGATGCAAGAGCATCTGTTGATTCTTTTAGAAGCTCTGGCGATAATTGACCTTTTAATTGCTCTAACAAAATTTCATCTGCTGGTCTTCCAGAGCCCGCTATGGAAACATAGGACTCTACTTTTGTTTTTTGTGCTGCTAGTAAACCAATTAGTGAGCCTTCGCTATGTCCAATAATATGAACGCTTGAATACGCTTTATTGGCTAATAGGGTATTAATTACTTGAACTGCGTCATCTACGTATTGGTCAATCGTGATATCCTCTTCCTTTGTTAAAAGGGATTGATTATCGCCAAGTCCACGTTTATCATAGCGAACAGTTGCAATACCGTCTTTTGCTAACCCTTCCGCAATCATTTTTAAGCTGTCATTTTTACCAGCTATAGCTGAATTTCCATTCTTATCAGTTGGGCCAGAGCCTGCTATAATAAGTGTAACTGGAGATGGCTCCTTACTAGCCTTTTGAAGAGCCACTGTTAACTCACCATCTTTAACGGGAATCTTTAACGTTTCATACGTAACTGGTTGTTCTGGTTGTTCTTTGAATGGTTTTAAGACAAGTGGGAATTTGCCACCATTTTGTTGAAACGTCGCTTCAATTTGCCCATCTTTTAATGTTCCGTTAATTTCAACTGCCGAGCCATTTAAATTGATCGAAACACTCACTTGATCACCATCGTATTTAATGCTTTTAAATGGATAATTGGATAATCCTTGTGCCGGTACTGATAATGTCCCATTATCTTTTTGCAAATCAACGATAATTGGAAGTGCTCCGTTTGGCGTTTCAATATTCCCTTCCCATTTACCTACTAGCTGTTCATTCATTTTATTGTCCCCCTTCGTCTCTTTACCTTTTGTATTGTCTTCCTTTTGAGCACATGCTGCTAATAATAAGAGTGCACAACATAAAAATAATAGTTTTTTCATAAAATCTCTCCCTCTATATGAAGATGACTAACAAGATTGGTAAAAATATGACAAGTAAAATGATATAGCTCCATTTATTCGCCAAGTTCACAGTCCAACCAACACCGTATTTCTTTTGCACTAAAAGTGAAGGATCATTTTTATTGATGTAAACAATACCCCATTTCCAGTATCGATCATCGGCTGCAGCTGTTTCGTTTGTATGTAAATCATCAAAGCGCTCATTATTTTTACTTAACTTCCAAATGAAGAGGATAAGTCCCCCTAAAGAGACGATCATAAAAACGATAAAAAGAGGGAAGAAGTAAGGAGCTGTTTGATTTTTTTATATCACTGTCGTGTAATGTAAAACAACAAGAAGAATGGTCATACTATAATTAATCGCCGCTAAGTACCAGCTGCCATATTTACGCTGTGTAAGCTCTCTATTGGCCGAAGCTGTTTTCGCCTGTGCGCTCAATTGTATTTTGGCACTTTTCATACCTATACTTATGATGAAAAAGCTAATTTGTGTCCCTAGTAAAATAAGCGGCATTACAATAACTGATAGCCATGTTTTTTCAGTCCAACCGTCTACCTCACCTGCTGCATTCCAATGGGTAGCAAATACATCTGGGATGGAATTGTAATTCATATAGGTAAAAGTAATCAATGCTAAAGTGATAATAATTGGTAATGCAAAAAATGTAGGTGAAAGTACTTCATATCGATCTCGTATAGATAAATCCATCACATAAACAGTTTTCACATATGCTTCCCAATTTTCTTGTTTTTTTAGTTTTTTTTTTTTTGATAAAACATATAAAGTCCAACTGATATAAGAAGCATGACATATAGCAAGATAAAGGATAATAAAACAAATTGCTCTTCCTGAATGGATGTAAATAGAAGTAAAATTTGGCCTAAAAGAAATGCAGCTGCTATGCTCCCTACCAACATGCTGTAGTGCTTTCTAAATGTTTGTAATTGCCGATGCTGCACATAGGGCTCCGGAATTGAAACGCCAAACACTGATGTTTTTCTCGTTAAATATGGTGTTATTGTTTCCAGTACTCCTACGAAGATAAAAATGCTTACTATAATAAGCATATTCCCCCTACTTCCATTGTTTTAAAATTCGATGAAACAAACTTGTCATCTGATCTTTTTCGAGACCACGTGCAAATGCCTCAGCCATAATTGGCTTTAAAGCATGTTCTACTTTTTCAACTTCCGTCTCTTCCAGCTCTTTTTTTTGACCACCGATAATGATAGCCTTTGCTTTCGGCTTTAATTCGATTAACCCTTTTTCTTCAAGTTCATGATAGCTTTTACTTACCGTACTGACATTAATACCTAAATCCGTAGCCATTGAACGAACTGAGGGTAATGTATCACCATTTTTCAGCTCTCCCTTAGCAATTAACTCAATTAACTGATTTGCTAACTGTTTGTAGAGCTGTAATTCACTGCTTGGGTCTAAATGAATATTCATCTTACCCCTCCCATCTGTACCGCTTATCACCAAACAGAAATCTGTCATACACAGAGTAATACAGTTTTCTGAAAGAGTCAATTTTTTCTATAAAGTGAAATTTAATCAGTGGGGTTTCTTTCCCCCACTGATTATTAGTCTTCACCAATCGGGCTTTTATGGGCAGTTAATCTCATACCTTACTTCTTTTCTTGCGTTGAACTTTAAAGTGGGAGTTCTACTGCCCGTTAATGCGGGATAAAGTAAAACTTAATCAGCGGGGTTTCTTTCCCTGCTGATTGTATTCACCAATCGAGCTTTAGGACAATGAATACGAAATAAAAAAAGGATCCAGAAAAATTCTGGATCCCAAGAACACTTATTTCTATTTGATTGTATCTGTATCGGTTTTTGCTTCTTCTTAAGATACAGCAAAACAGAATATCCTCTGCCTTACCTATTCCTTAAGATTTTAAAAGCTCACCCTATACAGTTGTGGCGGACTTTCCTGAGATTCCTGGTCTTTGGGTGTTTGACTACTCATTCTACATCCTCCTAATCACATTAGATTAATAAGTGGTTCCGTTCTTAATATGAACCGTTTCATAAATGTTTATTCATGTGGTGCTCATTTTTATTAAAGTGCCTTCATATAGCTTGAAACGCCAAGGAAATTTTACGCTTCTTCTTTAAAAACCTGTTGCGCTATAGTTAAAGCGTTTTGCACACGCGGAAAACCTATGTATGGCACTAATTGTAATAGTGCTTCCACAATTTCTGTTTGAGTCAAACCTGCATGTAAACCACGTATAATATGTGTTTTTGTTTGTGGGGCAGCACCTTGCGTTACTACTGCTGTAATGACAACAAGTGCACGGCTTTTTGCCTCTAGCCCTGGTCGTGAATAAACATCACCATAGGCAAATTCAATAATCATTTTGCGTAAATCTGGTGCGATGTCAGCTAGTGCATCCGCCTCAATCATTCTTGCCGCTTCTTCCTTTGTCACATACTGCTTTATTGTTTCGATCCCCTTTGTAAAACGCTCATTCATTGAAAATCCCTCCCATTATTATTTCATTACACAAAAACCCCAATTCCGCGTCTCCAGAATTGGGGATTGTCCTTCACCTATGTAAGGGGCTCTTTTTCATTTCACCCTCTGGCTCTAACGAAAAAGGAAATGTTTTATCATAGTGCCTCACTGGACAGCTTTAATGAATATCTATGCAAAAGTCACAAGGACATGCACGCTAAGGTAATGGTTACGCAAGACAAGCTTTTGCCTTTTCGATTTGGATGATTACTTGATCAAACCCTGTACCACCCAATGAATGACGACGACGAACGGCAGCTTCAGGTGCTAATACATCGTAAATATCTGCTTCGATAAGCTCACTTTCTTTTTTCATATCTTCAAGCGGTAAATCTAATAAGTAGATGCCCTTTTGAATACATGTGAATACAAGTTTTCCTGTCACTTCATGCGCTTCACGGAAAGGCATACCTTTTGTTGCTAGATAATCTGCAAGCTCCGTAGCATTGGAGAAGTCAGAGTGTACTGCCTGGTGCAAACGCTCTGTATTGACAGTCATTGTGCGAATCATACCTTCAAAGATTTTTAGAGAACCAAGAATTGTATGGACTGTATCGAACATACCTTCCTTATCTTCCTGCATATCTTTGTTGTATGTTAACGGTGTTCCTTTAAGAACTGTTAATAAGCCCATTAAGTTACCATAAACACGTCCCGTTTTTCCACGGATTAACTCCGCCATATCAGGGTTTTTCTTTTGTGGCATAATAGAAGAACCTGTTGAGAAGGCATCATCTAGTTCGATAAATTTGAATTCATCTGTCGACCACAAAATAATTTCCTCGGCAAAGCGAGATAGATGCGCCATTAATAATGATGAATTACTTAAAAATTCAACGATAAAATCACGATCACTTACTGCATCCATAGAGTTTGCATAAACCTCGCTAAAGCCTAGAAGCTCCGCGGATTTTAAGCGGTCGATTGGAAAAGTTGTCCCCGCCATGGCACCTGCACCTAAAGGCAAAATATCGATACGTTTAAGTGACTCCGTAAAGCGTTGTTTATCACGCTCTAACATCCAGAAATAAGCCATTAAGTGATGCGCAAATGAGATTGGTTGTGCACGTTGCAAATGTGTATAGCCTGGTGCAATTGTTTCCACATGCTCCTCAGCTTTATCTAGCAATGTCTTTTGGAATGTCTCTATTAAACCGATTGCTTCCTTCACACGTTTTTTCAAGAAAATATGCATATCCGTTGCTACTTGGTCATTTCGGCTACGGCCTGTGTGAAGCTTACCACCTACAGGACCAATTAAATCAATGAGCATTTTTTCCAAATTCAAGTGAATATCTTCATTAGCAACTGTAAATTCAAGCTCCCCTGCAATTGCTTTTTCTTGTAATTGTACAAGTCCACCGAGAATTGCCTCTACGTCAGCTGCTGGTAAAATTCCTGTTGCGCCAAGCATCGTAACATGTGCTACGCTACCTTCAAGGTCTTCTAGAACAAGCTGTTGGTCAAAGCCAATCGATGCGCCGAACTCGTCCACCCATGCTTCTGCTGATTTTTGGAAACGTCCGCCCCAAAGTTTTGTCATAACAGCTCACCTTTTCCTTCATTTCTTTTTGAAAAGGTGCAGCATAGCACAAAGCTATCCTACACCTTGTTTGTCAAAATTAGTTTTTATTTATTTACTGAAGAGTTAACCACTGTTGGCAGACCCCATAATTCGATGAAGCCTACTGCTGAAGCATGGTTGAATTGGTCTTCTTTAGAGTAGGTTGCAAGCTTTTCACTATAAAGTGAATTTGGAGATTTACGTCCTTCCACAATTGCATGACCTTTGTAAAGCTTCACACGTACAGTTCCGTTCACAAATTTTTGTGATTCAGCAAGGAATGATTCCAGTGCTACACGTAATGGAGAGAACCATAAACCATCATAAATTAATTCAGATAATTTTTTCTCAATGACTGGCTTGAAGTGTGCTAACTCTTTTACAAGCGTTAAGTCTTCAAGCTCTTTATGAGCCGTTAATAACACTTTTGCTCCTGGAATTTCATATACTTCACGGGATTTAATACCAACTAATCGGTTTTCTACGTGATCGATACGACCAACACCGTGTGCACCAGCTACTGCATTTAGCTCTTGGATTAAATCAGCAAGCTTCATTTCTTTTCCGTTTAAAGCTACTGGCTTACCAGCAACGAATTCAAGTTCTACGTATTCCGCTTCGTCTGGAGCGTTTTCCACAGAAACTGTTAAACCATATGCTTCTTCTGGTGGAGATACCCATGGATCTTCCATTACGCCCGCTTCATTTGCACGGCCCCATAAGTTTTGGTCGATAGAGAATGGTGAATCTAATGTTGCAGGAATCGGTACATCATGTTTCATGGCATATTCGATTTCCTCATCACGGCTCCAGCCCCACTCACGTACAGGCGCTAATACCTCTAAATCTGGATTTAAAGCTTTGATGGAAACTTCGAAACGAACTTGGTCATTCCCTTTACCTGTGCAACCATGAGCTACTGCGTCCGCACTTACTTGATTTGCAATTTCCACTAATTTTTTTGAAATTAATGGACGAGAAAGCGCCGATACTAATGGATATTTTTGTTCGTACCAAGTATGAGCTTGTATTGAGATTAATGCATATTCTTCCGCAAACTCATCCTTCGCATCTACCATATATGATTCAATTGCTCCTACTTGAAGAGCTTTATTTTTTACGAATTCAAGGTCCTTACCTTCACCAACGTCAAGGCACACTGCAATAACGTCCCAACCTTGTTCTTTTAACCACGGAATTGCTACAGAAGTATCAAGACCTCCTGAATATGCTAATACTACTTTTTTATTTGCCATAAAAAATGCGCCTCCAATTAATCTATAATATATGTATGTTTATACATCCAACTAAAAGTTTATACACGAATAGTATCATGTTATAAAAATAAAAACAAGTGTATTTTTATAAATTAATAGACTTTTATGTTTATTGTAAAAAGTGTGTCATTCTAACACTTTAAGCGCTTGTACAAACTATGAATATTTTTACTCGGAAAAACGATTTTTTACTCGCTACATGAATGTATATAGTATAAATTTTAGGATAGTAAATGGCTCTTCTACAAGACAAGGAGTCTGATGGGCGCTTTCCTGGGGGCGTCCGATGAGCAAATGACAAGCGTTTTAACAGATATCATTCCTAACATAAAAAAACTGTAAACACACTCGATTTTCACTCGAGTATATTTACAGTTGATTACCTATTTTTTATTAAAAAATGATTTGCCTAAAAACTCAACGGTTGCAGGTGCCATTGCATATAGCTTGCTTGTTAACCCCATGATCCGTGGTAAATTAACCTCTCGGACAGGACGCTCGATTGTATTTATCGTAGCTTGTGCCACTTCTTCAGCTGTTAATAAAAATCTTCCTAAAGACTCGCGATAGCCACTTTCATCACTCGCCTTGTCTAGAAATGGTGTATCAATTGGACCTGGATGTATCGCAGTGACTTTCACATTATAGGGAGCCAGTTCCATGCGAAGTCCATTCGTAAAACCGACAATTGCGTGCTTTGTAGCAGCATAAACACTTGCCTTCGGTGTCGCTACCTTTCCTGCCTGTGAGCCGATAAAGATGAGCTGACCTTGTTGACGTTGTATCATAGGCGCTGCTAAACGTTTTGCTAAATATATCGGTACATTGACATTTAACTCAACCATTTGTCTAATAGCTTCATCTGATAAGTCAGGTGCCATACCAAATTTACCTACCCCGGCAGATAGAATAGCTACATCAAGAGGCGGTAGCTGAGCACATACTTCATCTATTGTAGCTACATTCGTTAAATCTGCTTGGATCACATTTGCGCCCACGCGCTCTAATGCTTTCAATGCGACTGTATTGCGTCCTGTCGCATAAACCGTATGACCTTGTGCTACTAATAATTCTGTAATTTTCAGTCCAACACCACTTGTTGCACCTGTCACGAAGATAGTCTTTTTATTCACGCTCATGTTTACACCTACTTTCTATGAAATAAAAAAATACCTTCTTCCGTTTTTGTAGATGTAATCAAATTGTTGGCCTCTAAGTAATCTAAATAACCGAGCGTTTTAGACAGTGTCAGACCAAGCTGACGTTGAAAAACTGCTGGGTAAAAACGCTTCGTTACTTGTACAGCAGTTAATGATTCATCACCAAATAATTCGCAAACCTTCAAAGCTTGCTGATGCTGGCGTTGTAATCGTTTATCAATTAAATCAGGAATATTCTGCAACTCTGCACCATGTCCTGTATACATTGTTTTAACTGGTAATCGTCGTAATATTTCTAGCGATTCATTATATTGTAGTAACGATTTCGTACGTCCTAATGCACGGTCTAGTGGTGGCTCAATTAACGGGTTTGGCGTTATTTTTTCAAGCAATAAATCTCCACCGATAACATGATGAGTTTTTTCATCCCAGAAGATTAAGTGACTTTGTGCGTGTCCTAATGTTTCAATAGCCTTTAATCCAGGATGTCCTGGCACTTCATCCCCATCGTTAAGAATTTGTGTTAATGGTCGTTCGCCTACAAGCTCTATTTCACGGCGGACATGTACACTCGGCTGGATATATTCTTGAGGAACACCGTGCTCAAATAAACGTTCACTGTAAAACTGCACATGGTAACGTAAAAAATCCTCGTCATGACGAAGCCATTTATCGTTATAGGCATGCCCTAAAATTTCTGCGTTTGGAAAGGCATCCACCCAACCTGCATGGTCTGGATGGTGATGGGTTAATACAACCTGTTCAATATCTCTCATATCAAAGCCCGCTGCGCGAATACCCCATTTTAGCGCGTCATAGGCTTCCGTTGTTTTAGGACCAACATCAAAAATTGTCAACGCATCGCCTTTGACAACAAATGCATTTACATCTCCTACGTCATAGGGTGTTGGTATTTCTATTTTGTATATAGACAAAAGCTGTTTCCCCCTTTTATGCAACTAGTGAATACCGATTCATTCTATTTTACAAGTTTTTCTTCTTTTCGTCACCCTCCAGTTGACAGGTTGACGTATTATCAATATAATTTTGAATAATCTAATTATTTTTATGCGTTGATGAAGCCAAGTACGTAGTTGGTGAAGGTGTCATAGAGAGTGTTACATTTGCTGAAAGTAACATCACCCACTTCCATTACCGAACCTACTTCTGAGCAGTTATGAAAACATAACCGTTTCCCTTGCGATAAAAGGGCTATGAGTTGTGCCAATTGGCAAACAAAGGTGGTACCGCGGAAACTACAGCGTTTTCGTCCTTCTTTATAAGGACGAGAGCGCTTTTTTATCTTCATTCAGCAAATGTTTTAGTAGCGACAGCTGAATGAAGATAAAGCCTCCGGCGGATGTCACGGATTTTCAAAGGAATGAATTGTGCTAGCACAATTCAAAATCCGGACGCAATTACGCCAAGGCGAAATTGATTTTGAACTGGAGGTTTTATCATGAAAAAAATACTATTTATTGGTGCAGGCTCTATGGCAGAGGCATTGATTCAGGGATGGATTAAAGAAAAAGTATTTACAGCGCAAGAAATTTACGTCACCAACCGCTCAGACAAAGACCGCTTACATTTTTTACACGACACATATGGTGTAAATTGCAATATTGACCATGATATTTATCAGCACGCTGATTTAATCATTTTAGCGATGAAGCCTAAAGATGCCGTTACAGCGATGCGTGAGTTAAAGCCTAAAATTGCAGAGCACTCAGCCGTTCTTTCTATTTTAGCCGGTATCGCTATTACTACTATTATAGAACATTTAGGTGCTCGCCCAGTCGCACGCGTTATGCCTAACACTTCTGCTACTATTGGGATGTCTGCAAGTGGAATTGCCTTTAATGACAAAGTGACTGCAGAACAGCGCTCCATTTTCTTACAGCTACTAGAGGCGGTTGGTTCAGTAATTGAGGTGGATGAGGATCAATTACATGCTGTAACTGCACTTTCAGGGAGTGGCCCAGCTTATATTTATTATTTAATGGAGGCATTTGAACGGGTAGGTACAAAGGTCGGTCTCTCAAAGGAAATAGTACGACTATTAATGACGCAAACACTAGCTGGTACTGCGGAAATGCTAAAGCAATCCGTCGAAGAGCCTGATGTATTACGCCGTAAAGTAACAAGTCCAGGCGGTACAACAGAAGCTGGAATAAAGGCCCTTGAACAATATCAATTTAATGAAGCTATAGAAGCATGTATTAAAGAAGCAGAAGCTCGATCCCGTTCACTTGCAAATAGTAAATAATGGG
The DNA here is from genome assembly GCF_042755925.1 of Lysinibacillus sp. NPDC059133. Lineage (NCBI taxonomy): Bacteria > Bacillati > Bacillota > Bacilli > Caryophanales > Bacillaceae > Lysinibacillus > Lysinibacillus sp. NPDC059133. Next base: position 150,252 of record NZ_JBHZDH010000002.1, read on the forward strand.
TGCAAAATAGAGTATATCACTAGGGATTAGGGGGCTTTATATTGGCTAAATTATTTGAACCTTATCAATTACAAACTATCTCTTTAAAAAATCGTGTTGTGATGGCACCGATGTGTATGTACTCGGCGCAGGATGATGGACTTGTCACACCTTTCCACCAAGTACATTATGCAACACGGGCTGCTGGTCAAGTTGGTTTAATCATCGTCGAAGCTACTGGTGTTGTACCAGAAGGTCGTATATCTAGTAACGATCTCGGAATTTGGGATGACGCTCATATAGAAGGTTTAAGCCAATTAGTTCAAGGAATGAAGGCATACGGAGCAAAAATCGGCATACAGCTTGCACACGCTGGACGTAAAGCAACTGTAGATGGAGAAATATTTGCGCCATCAGCCATTGCATTTAGCGATGCTTATAAAACGCCAACTGAGATGACATTAGAAGACATTGAATATGTTATAGAAGCATTTAAGCAAGCAGCTATTCGAGCAACTAAAGCAGGCTTTGACGTTCTAGAAATCCATGGAGCACACGGCTATTTAATTAGTGAATTTTTATCACCAGCAACGAATAAACGCAATGACCAATACGGTGGCTCTCAAGAAAATCGTTATCGATTATTACGCCAGGTCATCGATGCTATTCGTAGTGTTTGGGAAGGTCCTTTGCTTGTGCGTGTTTCCGCTGAAGACTATGCAGAAGATGGTACAACAATGGATGACTTTATCGTCTTCAGTCGCTGGATGAAATCACAGAGTGTCGATTTAGTGGATGTTTCTACAGGTGGTGTCGTGCAAGCTCATATAAATGTTTTTCCAGGCTACCAAGTGCCTCATGCTGAAGAGATTAAGCATGGTGCTGATATTCCAACTGGAGCGGTCGGCCTTATTACGACAGCCATTCAAGCAGAGGAAATTTTACAAAATAACCGTGCTGACTTAATTTTGCTAGCACGTGTTCTTCTTCGTGAACCCTATTGGCCACTTCATGCGGCCAAGGAGTTAGGAGAAGAAGTTCAACCACCAATGCAATACGTACGAGGCTGGTAAAAAACAGGATAGATTCACCATAATGTAAAAAACAGCTTGTTGATTTATGTTAACAAGCTGTTTTCATTCAATAAAGAGGATTTTGTTTAATTTCTTCATCAATTGCCTTCACTAACGTCACTGCATCATCTGCAGTGACGACTTCTCCATTGACGATGGCGAAGATCCCTTGCTCACAAATTTCACAATGTGATGTACAGCCGGATTCTTCAATTTCAATATCGGATCTTTCAACTAGTACATCATAGGCATCTGCTGCACCCAGTGATAAGTTTGTGATGCAAAACTCTACTCTATTTTTCAATTGCTGTGGCTCTTTCTTTTTCTTAAAAAGAGAAAATACCATCCTTTGATCTCCCCTACTCTCTCAAACAAAAATTTTTAAACAAAATACTAACAGTTCGCTATTTCTGAAAAATAATCGCTATTATATTAAGGTTTATACACATCAGCTTCATTTGAAGGGACAAAGGTAATGCCCTATCGAGAAATAATCGTTGGATAGTTCATAAAAATGATCAAGGTAAATATAGGCCCCGTCAGTAAACACCCCTCCATTTTTTAGCAAGATAAAACGCTATAAAATCTTTTTTCCCTGGAAACTCGTCAGATACAATTTCGTTAATCTTGGAAGCTGATATCACATTCCAATAATTTCCAAATAAAATATCTTTATTCAGAAATTCATTAATGTTACCTTTAGTATTATTGTTCATTTGAGTTCTACTTCCTACTTTTCTTAAGTACATTGTGTAAAAAATACACCTGCATGATTCTGATCAACATTTTTATTTAAAAACAAATATCCGACCGAGTCACTAAGGCTAAACACATCATGGAATCCTTCAGGAAAATCACCTCCATAAATTTGTAGGCAAAATTGATAACCATCCAAACCCATATCTTCTACTTGTAACAGAGATGGTTTATGTCCAATCAATGAACCACAGTAAATCTCTATATCATCTAAACATTCTTCATCAACTTCTTCTAAATCTACTTCTTCTCCCAGAATGAACTTTTGTGCTGGTATTAGAAAATCTGATTCATTTCGAATATCACCAGCTTTGTGTAATAAAACTTTTGTATATCCTTTTTTAATATTTTTCAACTCTTCTTGATCTCCATGAAAAGTGATTGAATCTAAAAAGTAATCATCTTTTTTATACGTTGTAAAAACGGATAGCACTCGTTCTTTTGGTAAATTTACATTTAGAGTTTCATTAAGAAAATCCGTTGGTAAACATAATACAAGTGTTAATTTATCTCCATCTGGATTTAATGGCCAATCAATATTTTCAGGCAAAAAGCTATATCCGCCAAGACGAGCTACAATGGATTCATTTTCCACATCTTTAAAAATAACTTCCATTGACATTTTTCAACACCACCCTTATTTATAACTTCCTAGTCAATATTTACCACCTTATCTATACAGCTGTTTTTTTCCGACAATAAATACCTAACTCACTTGACCAAACTTGTTTATCGTTAGTCGATCCAACACATATACTTATATCATTAACAACAATACTATAAATTACCTTAATTGTAATTTTAGCAAAAGTAAGTATCTGAATCAAAAACCTAAGTTTCAAGGCTTCCATCAATGAAACTGCATTCGAAAATATTAGTATCACAAATATATAGCTACCCCTACTCACTTTTGTAAAATAACTAATTCGTTTTTACTTACCTGTGTGTTCTGATGCCAATGTAAAACGAAAAAAGCATATGTAAAAGAAGAATTACGAACACCTTCTTGCATATGCTTATATAGCGATAACTCTTCTTCAACTAACAAACCTAACCTTCTAAACTTTTTAACCAGCTAATATAGTAACTGTATTGTTCTTCGATTTCTACAAAGCTCAAATCCTCGTCAAACTCAAATATGTCAACTATATCTTTTATTAAAGCTGGTTTTCTAAACTTCATTTTATATGCTAAACGTCCGATCCCATCGATAGCTGCATTGTTGAAGAATCACATTTAACGCAGCCCCATTACACGTAATCTGTAAATTGGCAAATACAAACCATGGATAAATGAATTAATTGGAGAATAATCAATTGAGCTATTGAGTGATGAAGTTTATAAAATCGAGGAAGAGAATAACTTATCTGTTAGAGGAATTAGAATCTAGTAAGAGATAGCAAATCTATGATAATAATAGAGGAAATGATATAATTAAAGAGTAACAGAATAAAGGTATTTAAGGGTGATTGGCGATCTTCTCTACTACTCCTAATTCAAATTTTGCTATTTAGTTCTAGGAGAGAAAGGAGGGATTGCTTATGACAACATATGAAGCATTAAGCGTAGCTATTGGTCTTGGTACTTTAATTATTGCTATCCTTGCATTGTCATATACTTTTTCACAAAAAAAGTAAAAGCACCCTTTAAAACCTAAGCAGGGTTAAAGTGCTTTTACTTTCGTCTTGCCAATCGCTCTTATAGCGTTTGTTTTGTTACTTGACCGTATGGTGTTACCGCACCATACGGTCTTTTTCTTACCCTAATTATAACACATCGCTTTTATTTCTCAAGAATTTATACCCCTTTACGCATTATCTATGTACACAAAAAATAAACCAACAAAGAAATTTTAAATTAATAAACCAACCCGTACACAATTACAGACAAGTACTTACTAACTAATGATATGTACAAATGTGTGTATACTCTACCTTGAAGTACTAGGAAAATATTTTCATGTTTAAAACATATTTGTGTCACCAGAAATTGAGAGTTCTATTAAAACCATATCTTCATCATCTGGAGATCCCCGTATAGTTTCAAAATCCCACAATTATTTTTCCGTCACTCATAATAAATTCCATATTTTCACTTTCACAATTCAGCCACGAATTTTTTCTGGTATATACGAAAGGATATATGTATAATGTTTTAGAATTTGAAACTCACGCTTTGATGAAATCTACACATACATCATGTAGCTGAATATTTTCCTTCAAAGATTTTTTACTATCTTTTTCAATAATATCTAACTGTAAATCATCTTTTGTATAGCCATCAAAAAGTTCCATTATATTGAAAATGGTGTCATAGGTTACATCGTATAATATTTTTTCAATATTTTCACAACTGCATTTACATTTACAAAGAGCAACCTGAACCACATCTTCTTGAATTTCATGTAATGCCCTAAAAAACATTTCTTGACTAGGATTTAATTTTCTCATAAAGCCTCCATTTCTTATTATTTAACCCACTAGAATATTTCATTTCTGCTCAGTTCTTACTTTGGCGCCTAACGAAATAAAATAGTCAGCCAAAACTAAAGTATTTTCCCCAACTCAGCTAGTAGAAATCCATTACTATTTAATCGGTTTCGTATTTCATTGAATGATAGACCAGTCTCTTTTTTTACTGCTAAGAGCACTTTTGATTTATTTTCACCTGGACCATCAAGATACACACAATATTTCCCAACTCTTTCTTTAATTCGTTGCTCAATGGGTGTAAAATTTTCTTTTGATTTTGCAATAGGAAGAAATCCGCATATATTTTTTATTTCATCACTATTTAATTTAGTTTCCATGCCTTCTCCATTAACTCATAAAAATTAGATTGATATTCACCGCATTTATAGTAGTTATCATCGTGTTCATCCAGCCATACAGATAAAAAATAGTCGAACTTTTCCAGTGAATCCACTAAATGATGAAATCGCCACCAACATAATCATTACCACATATACTATAATTACCATAAATAATTTTACATTGCCACATTAGTTACAACATTGTTGTAAACGTTTTATGTAATAATAGTAGCAAAGATGCACTAAGCTTCTTGGCTACTATTATTACAAATTCTTTTTTAAGCACACTAAAAACTCAATCACTCCATCTTCTATTTTGGCTGTTGCACTTCCACCTAATTTTTCTGCTAGCAACCTGACAATAGATAACCCTAGTCCAGTATTTTCACGTCTGGAATTGTCTGTTGTATAAAATCAATCAAAAAGCTAATTAGGATTTAGTTGGATATTTTCGTCAATCGGATTCTAAAAACAGATTTATATATGTTCCTCTTATCACATCTTGATAGTTACTTCACTCTGCGAATGCATAGCGTCGGTATCACGAATACGGTATCACAGTGTTCTGAGCCCTATAAATAGGAATGGTTTGCTTATAATTTCACAAATAATCCCTCGTCTGAAATAAACATAATAACTCTTCAGGAACATTTACTGAATCCTTATAAAAAAGATATACAGGAACACTTGGCAAAGTAATTTCATCGAAGGGAACGATATTAAACCGACCTTCCATCCGCTCTCTTCTCACAATCATCCGTGGCAAAAATGACATCCCTAATCCATCTTTTATCAAGCGCTTTACCACATAGGATTGGGATATGGACACTTGCTTGGTCACTACATATTTTTCCTGTAGTTTATGTAATAAATCCTCCCAAATAGTTGGATGATGGTGTGTAAATAAAGTGTAGGTTTGAAATAATTCCTCATAATCAATATAAGCCCCTGTCTCATCATCGGAAGCATCCAGTGGAATAACCAATTCTAAAGGACTCTCTACAAGAAGCTCTTGGTGCCAATGGCGGTAACGCGTTGGGAATAAGGAAATACCAATATGAGCCTTATCACTATTTATTAAATCTTCAATTTTTGCTGACTCCTCCACTAGAATCGATATTTCAATGGTAGGATTTTCATTGATAAACTGATAGATAACATGGGGCAATATTGTTTCCACCATTAACGGGGTCATTGCAATAATTAGCTTTTCTTCAATTCCCTTTGTTGCTAACTGGAAACGTTCTATACTTTTTTCCCATTGATGAATGATTTGCTGAGCTTCTATTAGAAAAAGCTGCCCTGCCTCCGTTAATTGCACACGATTCTTTTCACGTTTGAATAATTTGACATTTAAAAATTGTTCTAACTGATGAATATGAACTGTAATACTTGGCTGCGATAAATGTAATTCTTCTGCGGCTACTCGAAAATTACAAGATTTTGCGGCTACTACAAAAGACTGTATCCATTTATAATCCAAAATGTCACCTCTTTCATTAATGTTCTTAATCAACTTCATTAACTATATTTAATTTACTAAATTATCCAACAATAATAAACTAAAATTAGATCGATACTTTTACACAAAGGGGAGAATCGTATGTTAGCTAAATTAAGTAAGCAATTTCGTACTTTTGCAAAAGATGAATGTGCAAACTCAAGTCCACTGTATGAACATTTAGCGAATAAGATTGCCGATGATGATGAACTATTAAAAGTTGCGACATTTATACCTCAAGGACAACCTGCACCTAATTTATTATTAGCTGTTGTTCAGTATTTGCTGTCATCATCAAAGGACGATTTAGTTCATTTTTATCCATCTTTAACGTCAACACCCAAAGCATTAAATGAAGTGTACCCAGTTTTTAAAGCATTCGTCTTATCCCATTTAGAAGAATTGAAGACTTTATTTCAAGAAAAACTTGTTCAGACTAATGAAATTCGCCGTTGTTCTTACCTTTATCCGATGATGACAGAAATTTACAAACGCCACCAAAAACCATTAGCCTTCATTGAAATCGGAGCAAGTGCAGGGCTTCAACTTGGAATGGATCAATACAATTACTGCTATAATCAACAGCTTCATATAAACAATTCTAATAGCGATTTTGTTTTGTCCTCAGAAAATCAAGGACAACCGCTCCCAGCTTCCATTACAAATGCTCCCGTTGTTTGTCAGCGAGTGGGCATCGATTTAAATCCTATTGATATTCATAATGAGGAAGAGCTCCAATGGCTCCAAGCATTAATTTGGCCAGAGCATCAAGAACGAAGACTTTTGTTAAATCAAGCGCTCCCTATTTTAAAAGAGCTCGATTTACAACTGATAAAAGGAGATGCCATTAAACTTATAAAAGAGATTAGTAGAGATATTAATAAAGATGCGATATTAGTTGTTTACCATACACATGTGGCCAATCAAATCCCCATGGAGTTACGCCTTGAATTAATGGAGCAATTAAAAGAGATCAGTATGGAACGATCTCTTTACCATTGTTATAACAATTTATTTGATATGCAACTACATCAAGATTTTATTGATCAAGGGGAAATAGAATCTATACGAATAATGGAACGCCCTGATGGTCATGCTCGATGGTTCAAGTGGTCCAACCAAAACTAAACATTAACAAAAACGCTGCATAAGATTTAATCTCATGCAGCGTCATAAAGTATGGCCCTCCGACAAAACGAGGGGTTGATCTCCGTTCCGGCTGGGCGCTTTATTGTGGGCGTCGGGCTATCTTCTATCTGTTACTCTCCTTATTTCGCGGTATATTTTTTGATCGCAGGTAGAATATCGTTCCCTATAATTTCAATGTTCTTCATTAATTTATCGAACGGCACACCGCCAAAATCAATTTGTGCCATAAATCGTTGCATGCCATAGAGCTCGTATTGATATAGTAATTTTTCAATAATTTGTTCCTTACTTCCGACCATTAAGGCGTCGCGTGTATCTGGCGCTTGCGCCAATTGTTGCTTTGGATAACCGGCGCCACGAATTGCTTGGAATCCACCATTTAAATGTGGGTACATCCCTTCTAGTGCCTCTTGTGTCGTATCAGCAACATAAAATAGGCTTGCTGTAGCAATCGGTAACTCTTGCGGATCAAAGCCACTTCTCTCTGCCGCTTCTCTGTAGGCATCTACTGATGGCTTAAAGTTAACTGCAGGACCACCTAATGTCGTTAGCATCATCGGAATGCCCATATAACCTGCTTTAATGGCACTTGCAGGTGGTCCGCCGACAGCTCGCCAAATTGGTAACGAGCCATTTTTAGGTTGTGGCAAAATTTGCGCATTATGAAGTGGTGCACGGAATTGTCCTTCCCAAGTGACCAGTTCGTTGTCATTTATTTTTTTCAGTAACTCTAATTTTTCTTCAAAAATGTCTTCGTAATCCTTTAAATCAACGCCTAGTAATTGATATGCACCAACTCGAGAGCCACGCCCTGCGACTATTTCTGCACGTCCATCTGAAATTAAATCAATCGTTGCAAAATCTTCATATACACGTACCGGATCAGAAACACTTAGTACTGTCGCGGAGCTTGTTAATTTAATTTTTGATGTAGCTTGTGCGATCGCTCCTAAAACAACCGTGTGTGCCTGTGTAGTAAAGTACGATTGGTGACTTTCTCCCACACCAAACACATCAATACCTGCTTGTTCTGCAAGCTGACTTGCTTCAACTAGCTCTTGGATTCGTTGCTGAGCTGAAATTCGTCCACCTGTTAATGGATTTGGAATATGATCCCCTAATGAATAGAGGCCAAATTCGATGCCTTTCGATTGATCAATGCGGTATTTTTCCATGATTAAACCTCTCCTTAATCTAGTGGTTCTAAAATAGCTTCGATTTCTGCACGTCTTTCTTCTAAAAATGGTGGAAGATCAAGTTCTTTTCCAAGATCCTCTACTGCCGAATCAACGGTAAACCCTGGTCCATCTGTCGCCATTTCAAATAAAATTCCATTACGATCTCTGAAGTAAAGACTTTGGAAATAATAACGATCCACAATGCCAGTACTATCAAAGCCTAGCTCCTTAATTTTGAGATCCCACTGTTGTAATTCCTCCACTGTTCCGACGCGTAGTGCAAGATGATGAATACTACCACGACCAGGTTTCTCACTTGGTCCTTCTAATTCTTGAACGACGATTTCTCCAAGCACTTCACCAGGAATGGATTGCAAGACTGCTTCTTTTTCACTTTCTGCTACAGCTGTGTAATTAAATAGCTCTTTCAATAAGCTAACTGTCCGTTGCAAGTAACGAACTGTAATTTCAATTGTACCCATCCCTAAAATGCGATGTTCCGCCGGGATATCAGAGCCGTCCCACGGTTGCCAATGAGCTGGTGTTTCGTGACCATGGTTGTTTAGAAGCACCATTCGTAACCCTTCATGATCCTCAAAAAACAATGCATCTTTTCCTGCAAAAGTTGTAATTTCACTATGTTCAACCTCTAATTCTTGAAAACGATTTTTCCAATATTGCAAACTGTCATAGCTTGGCACTAGTAGTCCAATACGTGTAATGGCATTTGTTCCTCGAACTGTCCGTCCTGCTACAGGCATTTCAAAAAATGTTAATTCTGTACCTGCAGCACCTGTTAAGTCTCCATAAAACAAGTGATACATGGAAGGCGAATCTTGGTTTACTGATTTCTTAACACGACGTAAGCCGAGAATTTTTGTATAAAAATCATTATTACGTTTGCCGTTTTTTGTTAGCATTGATATATGATGATGTCCACTTAATTTGTTCATGAATGTTTCCTCCTCATTTTCACTTGACTAAGCAAGTGATGTTGTAAAAAAAATCACGCTGGTGGTAATTTTTTTTCACGACTATGCTTCTCTAATTTTGACATGAGTATATTTAAAGTTTTCATTTCTTCTTCTGTTAATACTTCTTCAAACAATGAAGATTGAAATTGTAGCTGACTTGGAGTTGCCGCATCAATCATTTGCTCGCCTTTAGCTGTTAGTGAGATTGTTTTAGTCTTCCAATTTTGCTTACGTTCAATAAGTTCCTCTTTTTCAAGACGAGCAAGCATCCGAGACATACCACCTTGCGTCACTGTCACTTTCTCTGCTAATTGTGATTGCGTTAACGGTGCATATGTCTTTATTTGTATTAGGACATCAAATTGTGCAGTCGTTAAGTCAAAGCGCTTTAAAAACTCATTGGATAGCTGGTTACTTTGATTTGTAAAGCGCATCATCCGAATCCATGTCAGTGATCCGAGCGTGTGTTTTCGCATCGCTTCCTCCTCCTCTCATTCATCACTTTACAACGCAAGCGATAAATAAGCAAGGAAAATATCTTGAATTCGAGATATTTTTCAGTGTGAAGCTCACACTTATATAATGCCATGCGTCGTAATTGGATATAAGTTTCCTTTAAAGGCAAAGGAAATTCTCCCTGTTTCTTCGGACACTACCATGACAAGCGCATCACTTACTTCACTTAACCCTAATGCTGCTCGATGTCTTGTACCTAATTTCTTTTCCCCCGTATATCTCTCTGACAGTGGCAGTACATTTGCTGCTGATTTAATTTGATTTTGGCTTATTAAAACTGCGCCATCATGTAGCGGATTTCCAGGAAAAAAAATAGATTCTAATAAGGAATGCGTCACTTCTGCGCCAATATGAATACCAGGCTGTATATGAGGTGTCAGCGAATCCTCCCGTTCAATCACAATTAGTCCACCGTGTCTTCTTTTAGACATATTTTGTACGCAATGCGAAAGCTCAGGATATTTTTCAGTAAACGGGGAAAGATAGCAATTTAAATAAAATGTTGCAGCTTTCATTTCAATCGTTACAAATTTCTCTTTAATTTTTTCGAAATTTCCAAGAAGACAGTTTGCATCAGTATCCATAGCTTCTACACTTTGCTGTAATGAATGAATGACCTGCAGAAGCTCTTCCTTTAATGTTTGTTTCATTGGTGAAAAATCGCAATTTGTTGGATCCACGAAAACACCCCGCTTTTCAAATTTATTATGTATTTATTTTTTAGTTTCTCTAGATGGAATTATTTTATTCGTTTTGTATTCGTTTATTCATCTTATACAGTTTTCCCATCATGTATGATTTTTGTAGATAGATATTTCATTATGAAAATGTATCCTTCTTTAAATGAATAATCTTACATACACAAAAAGAGGAATCGTGGAATTAACTTTACTTTTCGCAATTTTTTTAAATCTATTTAAATACGAGTAAAGCAACCGTTTATAAATTTTAAAGAACGAAGGCTTTACTACGAAAGAGAGTAAAGCCTCTTCTTAATGCAGTAACAGGGGTTATAATCGCAGATATTAGTTAATAATCAAGTAACTTATCTATTACTAGTTTCGTTAAATTAGGCATTATTTCCATTGTATATTTTAATTCAGTTCTTTCGTATCTGTTATGTGCGTCATAACCATATGGTCCAATATTAATTGCTGGAATATTTAGGTCTCTAATTGCATTATAGTCAACAAAATGTTTTGTTCCCCAACTTGGGTTATTGTTAATAACTGATTTTATGCTTTCTTCATCGTCATTTATAGCTACACAGCTCATGTCACAGATATAAGATATAAGGAAAATAATTTCTCTGTACGATTGGCTTATTATAATGTGGTTGAACTTTTGCAATAGCATAATCTAAAGCTACTAATAGATTTTTTTCTTTTTGATTTTTTCCAGTCACCTCTACGCGTGGTGAATAAAGTGAAGAATAAAAAATAATGATAGCTGGGCTCTTGTCCTTTGCCCATTTCCATGTTTCTTCTACGACTCTCGCTGAAAACATACGTACATCTAATTCTTTATTTTCTAATAAGTCTTCTTTAAATCTCTTCATATGCTCTTTGTAACTTTCACCAGATTGTGAAATAATCGATTGTTCTAGTTCTTCATAGAATAACACCCTAGTTACCCATGGTAATTTTGTATATTCCTGTTCGCTAATTTCACAATACCTCTTATAATGACTATTTAGATTTTTCACTACATTATTAAATGCAATTTCAGCTTGAATCTTTAGTTTTTCAAGGACATCTTTAGGAGACCATGATTGAACAAAGAAGTTATAATATACATATGAAGCAAGTGCTGTTTGAACTGTATAAGTTTCTTTAAAATCCGTTTGCTTCAACGTTACTGGTGGCATAGGTGTTTCACCTAATGATTTATCACATAGCTCCGGATTATATGCAATTTGTCTAGTTAACTCTGCTGCGATATAGTTAGGATCAAGTCCTTCAAAGCTAGACCCCACATGACTTTCAGCTCCAGTTATATAAAAAGATGGAAGTAGCTTCCCAACACTGCCTTTATAAATATATCTGTTTTCATCCTCTTCATACCTAGGTGCAACAAAATCAGAATTAATTAATGCTTCATATTCAAATCCATATTCTCCCTTAATTTTTTTCAAATCATTTAAACCCGATAATACCCCGTGCGAACTATCCTCCTCGTCACACTCAGCAAAAAACACAATATTTCCTTTCAATTCTTCAGGGTGTTCTGAATAATGCTTTAATAGATAATAATTGCTTGCAACACCGCTTTTCATATCTAGTGTTCCTCTGCCAAATAACCATTCATTCGATTCCAAATGCTTTTTAACCAACGGAGGAACCTTTTCGTGTTTTAATGCTTCTTGAAGATCATTAGGAAAACAGGCTTTCTCTTTCAAGCTATTATAATCATCTATTCCTACCGTATCGGTATGTCCCATTAATACAATGGTTTTATCACTATTTGCTTTTGTACCTCTTACAAAAGCAAATACGTTATATCTCTCAACCTCATCATCTACCGTTTGTGAAGTAAACACATAGTCTGGATTTTTTTGAAAGTATGGTAGGTTAGAAATCGTTTTCGCAAGTGATTTTGATATATCGATTTCTCCTTCGGTATTTACAATACTTTCAATATTGACAAGATCATTAGTAACTTTTAATACTTCATCATACGTTTTTAACATCATACCAACCCCTAACTTAAGATAATCATTATAAAACCTGTTGTAAAAACCTAACTGTTCTCTCTTCCTTTGGGGTTTTAAAGAATTCTGCTGGAGGTCCTTCTTCAATTATTTTTCCATCAGCTAACATAATTACTCTATCCGCAACCTCCTTTGCAAAGCCCATTTCATGCGTTACAATTACCATTGTCATACCATCTCTTGCTAAACTTTTCATAGTTTCTAATACTTCGCCAACTAATTCAGGATCTAGCGCCGATGTTGGTTCGTCAAACAGCATAACGCTTGGGTTCATAGCAAGTGCTCTTGCGATAGCAACCCGTTGCTTTTGCCCCCCAGATAATTGTTCAGGATAATAATTAGCTTTATCAACAAGCCCAACCCTAGTTAATAACTCCATTGCTTTTTTATTCGCTTCTTCTCTACTTTGTTTTTTCACCTGAATGGGTGCTTCAGTTATGTTTTGTAAAACACTTAAATGCGGAAATAAATTGAAGTGTTGAAATACCATGCCCATATTTTCTCTGACACTATTTAAATTAGTTTTTTCTATATCAATGATCTCATCGTTAATGCTTATAGTACCCTCATCTAATATCTCTAAAAAATTCATACAACGTAACAAAGTGCTTTTTCCCGAACCACTGGCTCCAATTAAAACAACTACTTCTGATTTATTTATCTCGAGGTTTATGCCTTTTAAAACCTGCAATTTACCAAATGATTTAGAAAGCGACCTCAACTTTATCATGCTTTTTCCCCTTTCCAACATCCATTCTGCTTTCAAGTTTATTAAACAATAGTGTGAATATTAGAACTAAAATTAAATAATATACGCCTACTACAAAGTATGTTTCTAAAGGCATGTAATTGTATGCTTGAGCCGATAAGGCATGGTTAAATAATTCTGAAACTGCAATATAGGCTACTAAAGAAGAATCTTTTAATCCAATAATGAATTGATTGGCCAATGCAGGAATAGCTCTCTTAAAACTTTGTGGTAAGATAATTCGTCTCATTGTTTTAAAATATGTCATTCCTAAAGATCGCCCTGCCTCCATTTGGCCCTTATCAATAGATTGAATGGCTCCTCGAAAAATTTCTGCAATATAGGCCCCAGAATGGATTCCAAGTGCAAGAGCTCCAGCTGCAAAATCAGATAGAACAAAAATACTAGAAATACCATAGTACAGGAACATAAGTTGTACGATAAGTGGCATACCACGAATAATAAAAATGTAAGCGTTAGCAATCTTTTCTAATACCTTTATATTAGAAACCTTGAAGAAGGCAAAAATCAGCCCAATAACACAAGCAATTAATAGGGAAACAACTGTTAACTCAACTGTCAAAACAGTTGCTTTTAAAAATTCAACCCCATGTTTTTCGAATATAGATGCTATATTGACTAAAAACTCCATATAAATCACCTAACCTTTTTAATTGTGTGGGTGTAGAAGGCGGACATTTATTTTGTCTTACCTTAAGCTAAAATCTGTTTAATGATGAAAAGCGCAAGTGCCCTGCTTAGCTCCGATAAGTGCTGACAGTACCTGACGAAAGTATGCTCGCACAAAGATAGATACCGAAACAATCTCAAGGAGGGCTTTGGCGATGAAACTAGACACTGTTCAAAGAAGTGAAATTGAATGAATTTTCAAACTATTTTATATAATCTCATATCCAAGAACAAGTTTAATAGCCAATTCTAGTATGTTTCTATCATACTAAGCGTTCTCCATTTCCATAATTTGATCATTCCAATAAATCTTTGCCAAACCATTTTGTACTTATTTCTTTATAAGTTCCGTCTGCAACCATATCTGCAATTGCTTTGTTAATTGCTTCTAATAACACTTGATTATTCTTATTAATAGCTACTGCAATTTCTTCTCTTTTAATCTCTTCTCCCAATGTTTGAATTTCTAGACCTGATTCTTTCATCGCCGTAATACCTACAATTTTATCTGTAATTACTGCATCTAAACGTCCTGGAGGAAGGTCTTGTAATGCATAGATCTCACTAGGAAATTCTTTAATTTTATCTGTATATTTTTTTGCATCTTCAACGTAAGTACTAGCTTGCATAACACCTATAGTTTTTCCCTTTAAATCATCTAAAGATTTGATATCTTTGTTTTTACTTGAAATAAATACTGTGGCTCCAGAAATATAATATGGAACTGAGAAGTCAACCTGTTTTTTCCTCTCCTCAGTAGCTGTCATACTCCCAATAATTGCATCATATTTCTCTCCTCGTAACCCCTGGAGGATCGTTTCCCATGGATTTGTAACAGGGTTGGGATCAAGACCAATTCGCTTTGCAATTTCGTTTCCAATTTCTACATCGAAACCAACTAATTTTTCATTTTCCTTATAGTTTAAAGGTTTTAGTAAACCACTCATTGCAAATGTTAACTTACCATCATTCACTAATTTCATATCTGCTGTTGCGCTATTTCCTTCTTCTGTTTTTCCTCCACTACTTGCAGATGTATCAGTTTGTACATTTGAATCTTTTTCTGAACACGCAACCATCAATGAAATGACTAACACCAATAAAGAATAGAATAGACTTCTCTTCATAAAAACCCATCCCCCTTGTTTTATGTTTAAGCTAATTCTCCGCCATCAATGGCAATTGTTTGCCCAGTAATATAAGCTGATTCATCTGAAGCAAGGAAGGCATATAACGCCCCTACTTCTTTTGGATCTGCATGCCGTTTTAAAGGAATCCCTTCATTTACAACCGCTAACATCTCAGGTGTATACTCAGCCTTTTGCATCGGCGTTAATACATACCCCGGACATATTGTGTTAACTCGAATTATTGGTGCCAGTTCTAATGCCATCGTTCTTGCTAAAAGATTAACACCTGCTTTTGAAGCGTTATAATCTGCATAGAATGGATGTCCCGTAACTCCGTTTGTAGATGCTGTCATGAGTATAACGCCTTTGCCCTGTTCAACCATGATTTTTGCGGCCGCTTGGGAAGTATAGAACACACCATTTAGATTAATATTTAAAACCTTATTCCATTGTTCTGGAGTAATATCAAGAAATTTAGAGCGAACGCTAATACCTGCGTTCGCTATAAAAATGTCCACTCCTCCTAAATCTTCTTTAATATTTTTAAAGACATCATTTACACTTTCAGGGTTACTAACATCCGCTACATACCCTTTAGTAATTCCAGGGTTTTTTTTTATCGACTTTTCAATACTTTCTTCATTAATATCTAAAATAGCTACTACTGATTCCTCTTCTACAAAACGTTGTGCTGTGGCTAATCCTATACCACTAGCCCCTCCTGTAATAACAACCCTCTTCTTTTCTAAACTACTATGCCTCGATCTCATTAAAACACCCCCAAATGATTTTAACTTGTTATTTCCGCCGCATTTTTCACCTTTTCTTGATATACCCTCCATGAAGTACACCATTTAGCAGGATCATCTAAATAATCTGCTTCGATTAATTGATGAATTGTGCTATTTTGCGGTGCGTTTTTAACAACTTCTGGATTTTCATATGCTTCCTTCGAAATCTGCTCAAGTGCATGGATATATTCGTCCAAGTCTGCTTTAGAATAGGATTCTGTTGGTTCTAGTGTAAATGGTTGTGGCACAATATATGGATGATGACTTGTCCAATAATGCAAACCAAAGTCTGTCATACGACGTTGTACATCCTCTGTTGTTACACCTGTTTCTTTCTCCAGCTGCTCCCAACTATAACGAACCTGCTCCAGACGTTGTCCTTGTACATAAGGTACACTTGCGCCACGAATTTTCGATACTTTACTATATAAATAGTTATTATTTAGTACAGCGATTTCTGCCACTGCTTTAAGTCCCTCTTGTCCTAAAGCTCGAATCCATGCATAAGAACGTAAGATGGTTTGTGCTACTCCGTGGAAAGCACGTACTTTTCCAATGGAGTGCTCTAATTGATCATTTAATACATACTGATCACCATTTTTTTCGACAATAGGTCCTGGTAAATACGATTTTAATTCCTCTGTTACTCCTAATGCACCCGTTGCTGGCCCCCCACACATGTGTGGCGCTGCGAATGTCTTGTGTAAATTAAAGAAACACATATCGAAACCTGCTTCTTTTGCACGTGTAATTCCTAATAAGCCGTTTGCATTCGCTTGATCGTAGTAACAGATACCACCAGCATCATGTACAATTTTTGTAAATTCTTCAATTTTCGAATTGTAAATTCCTGTATCTTCTGGGTTAGCTACGACAAAGCCAGCAGTTCTTTCGGATACAACTTCTTTTAACTTTTCAATATCAGGGAATCCATTTTCATCTGGGTGTAGGGTAATAATTTTATATCCCTTTACAACTGCCGTTGCTGCTTGAGATGGATGAGAGAAAATGGTTGTAATGATTTCATTACGTTGATCTGCCTCACCTTTAACTTCGAAATACTTACGTACAATCGATGCCATCGCAAACAACGCTTGTGTACCACCACTCGGTTGGAAAGAGAATGCATCCATACCTGAAATCTCACGCATCGCTAAATCCATATTATGAATGATTTCTAACATACCTTGTACGGTCCTAACATCTTGTAGTGGATGTAATTCCGTTATTTTGGTATTACGAATTAGTAACTCGTTAATTTTTGGAATGTACTTCATCGTACAAGTGCCTTGCCCAATTTCCACATTAAAATCCGAACCTAATGTTTCTTGTGAAAGGCGAACATAATGTCGTAAAACACGTGCTTGCCCGATTTCTGGTAAGTTCGGCTTACTTGCTCGCTTTATACTTTGCGGTAGAACTGAAACACCATCTCCCACTACATCTACAACTTCCTGGGAAGCTTGCGGTACTTCAACTCCAACTTCACCAGGCTGATGTAGTTCGAAAATAATAGGCTCATTCCACTTGGCTTGATGAAAATCTATATTTACAGACTGTCTTTGAATTTTTATCATGTTAATACTCCTTTCTGTCTCACTATTTCGTCACAACTTTTGATAAAACACTTACTAGTTTGTCGATATCTTCTTTGGTATGCACTTCAGTTACGCAACAAAGCGCCGACTGACCATATTGAGGAAACTCTTTCGATAGATCCTTCCCTCCGAAAATCTTGTGTTCTAATAATTGTTTATTGATTTCTTCTACAGTTAACCCTGTATCATTAAAGTCGATAATAAATTCTTTGAAAAATGGAGATGTGATTCTTGAACCTCTAATGTTCTTAATTTTATTAAGTTGCATCACTGCATACTGACTATTTTGCATAATTGCTTGACCTAAATCGTACATACCGTTTGGTCCCATTAACGATAAATAAACACCTGCTGTAATGCCCCATAGAGCTGTTTGCGTACCCACTGATTCTTTACCGTTTTCTCTATCTGCGAAAGACGTACGGTCATACGCAATGTCTCCAAAACCATACTCGCCTTCTTTTACGGTCGGAATAATACCAAATAATCGAGATGGGTATTCATTGATGAATGTTGGATCATTATGTGTCGCAATGAATCCAGCTTGCCCTCCGCTGAAATTCATATGCATACCTAGTGGTTGAAGATCTCCACAAACAATACCAGCTCCATATTGACTTGGTGGTGCAAGTATTCCGAGAGAAATTGGATCTACTCCTACTATCATTATCGCACCGTATTTTTTTGCAAGATTTGAAATTTCTTGGCCTTGTGATTCAATAAATCCTAGGTATGATGGATTTTCAAAATAAATCGCCGCAACATCATTCGATAATTTCCGTTCTAAATCGGTTAAATCCATTAACCCTGTGTTAAGATTAAAATTCACATCTTCAAATGTTAATTGAGGTGTACCATAGTTTGTAATTATCTTTTTTCTCTCAGGGGACACTGTATTAGCAAATAAGACCCTAGTACGTTTGGTAATACGACTAGCCATTCGAATCGATGTAGCTGCAGCCTGTGCCCAATCAAATGTTGGGACATTCACTACTTCCATATCCACAAGTTCTGCCATTAAACTTTGGTATTCAAATAAAGCTTGGAAACGGCCATGATCTTCGTAAGGTTCCCCTGCATAAGCAGTTAAAAATTCTGCTCTTTGATTCACTTCATCACATACTGCTGGTATAAAATGTTGCCAACAACCAGCCCCTAAAAAGTTAAGATATTCATTAGTACTTAAATTTTTATTTAATAGCCCTTCAATATGTCGTCGTAACTCTAATTCGTTCAAAGCTTTCGGGATATTCATCGTACCTTTATACTTTAATTTCTCTGGAATACAAGAATAGAGTTCTTTAATTGAATGCACACCAATTTCATCTAACATCTTTTGTTTTACATCAGGCACCATGTTTGGAATGTATGGATGAACTTTTTTACTCATTTAAAATACCTCCTCTGTATTTTTTATGCTAAACCGCCACCATCAACGGTTAATGTAGTTCCTGTAACCCAAGCAGATAAATCACTTGCAAGGAATAATACCCCCTTAGCAATATCTTCAGGTGTTCCCAACCTTGCCAATGGTCTATCAACCGCCGAACTACGTAAAAAACTTGATTCCTCTATATCTAGTTGTTTTGCTTCACCTCGAAGTAGCGGCGTATCTGTATCTCCAGGGCAAATACAATTTACACGAATATTCTCTGATCCATGGTCAATAGCCATAGCTTTTGTTAAATTTACAACCCCTGCTTTCGCAGCACAGTAAGATGCTGCTTTGTCTCCACCTTTTAATCCCCAACCAGAACCGGTATTGATAATACTGCCGCCACCATAGTTTTGCATAAGTGGAATTAAATATTTAGAAAGTAGATAAACACCTTTTAAAGAGACATTAATTACGGCATCCCAATCAGATTCATCTAAGTCCACCACTGTTTTTCTACGAATAATGCCTGCATTGTTAAAGAGCACATCGACTTTTCCATGTTTTTCTCCTATTAACTTCGCGACACTTTGGCAATCTTGTGAATTCGTCACATCACACTTTACAAACTCAATATCTAAGCCAGCTGCTCGAAGTGTTTCTTCTGTTTCCTTTCCCTTTTGCTGATCGATATCGAGAATGATGGTTTTAGTCCCCACCTCACTCAGTAATTTAGCGGTTGCAAGACCTATTCCCGAAGCACCTCCTGTTACAACAGCAATCTTCCCACCTAATTGAAAGTAATCTAGCAAATAAATATACCCCCTTTTTTTCTCACTATATATAAAGCAAAAATCATGCCAAGTTTAAAAAGTTGATTTTGCGAGATTCATAAATAATAAATCCTTAATTTTTTGTCACATTTGTCATTTCAAATTCCATCTTTGACAAAAAATCCAGACATTTGAATAAGAACGGTATTTGATTGTCATGACAAAAACAAGACTTTTTTAATTTTAGTTATTTAAAGTTGCTATTGTAACGACATGCGGAAAAATAAGTATTATGAAGTTTTGTTACGAGAGACAACGATGGGGAATAATGGGGTTATAAATATGGTGAAATCTCCGTTCAAAAGTAGAAAAAGCATTTAATTGTAAAGTGAGTTGAACTTAATAATTGACGGTATCAGCTACCTCTTGAAGATAAATCTGTGGTAGTAGAATAAGAGTAAACAATAAAGAGGATGGGACAAAACTAATTTGTCCTTTATGAAAGACGGATAATTTTTAAATTAACAAAGAATATAAACAGAAAACCCGAACTATTACGAAACACAGAATGAGCGTTTCATGATATAGTTCGGGTTTTTTATTGGCTAAAATCCTTTTGTCCCAGCCTCTTTAACAGTTAGCGTAACTTTTTTAATTACTTTTTAATTTTCTATAAAGAGTCCTTGTACTGATACCTAGCTCTTCTGCAACACGTTCCTTGCCCGCAGCATCATTTCCGTACTCAGATAGTTTTTGGTTTATTATTTCCATTTCCATAGTTCTTAACAACTGAGGCGTTACGTGAGAATTTTGCATTCTATTATGCTCGATAATATAACTTGGTAGACTTTCTTTAGTTAATTGCAAGGAATCTTCCATTACCATACTGTACTCTAAAACATTTTCTAATTCCCGGATGTTACCAGGCCAATGATAAGCATTCAATTCTTCTAAAAATTCATCTGAAAAATCCTTTATAAATTTACCTGTTTTATGCTGAACCTTTTCCAGTAATGTAGAAATTAAGTAATCCATTTCACCTTTTCTTTCTTTTAAAGGTGGCAAAGTTAAAGGAATAACATTTAATCGATAGTATAAATCCGCCCGAAACTCTCCCTTTTTCACCATTTCTTCTAACGGTCTATTTGTTGCAGCAATAATTCTTACGTTTACCTTTCTAGGCTCAATTGCTCCCACTCTATAAATAAGACCATTCTGTAAAACTGTTAGTAGTTTAGCTTGTAGATGCAATGGTAATTCTGTAATTTCATCAAGAAATAAGGTACCTTTATCTGCAACTTCAAAATACCCCTGTTTCCCTTTTCTCCTAGCGCCAGTAAATGCCCCTTCCTCATAGCCAAATAATTCACTTTCAAATAAAGCTTCTGGAATACTAGCACAGTTTAACTCCACAAACTTACCTTTATGTGTAATACTGTTTGAGTGAATATACTTAGCTAACAAACTTTTTCCAGTCCCCGTTTCTCCAGTTATGACTATTGAAGATGAACTATTTGCAATACTATTTAGTTTGCTTTTAATAAATTGAAAATGGGGAGCATTGCCCAGCGCATACTTTGTGTCAAATCCATTTTTTGTTTCAAATAATAAATAAGATCCTTCACTATTTAGAACATTGATAACAATTTCACCTAAACGAGCTAACCAGTATTGATATTTTTTTTGTTCAGTAGATAATTTTTTTTCACCCTCATCTGTAAAACTTACAAACGTTAAATAGCCAAAATGCCGACCGTCTTTGACTAAGTTCATAAGTATTTCTACTTTGGAAGGACAATTGTTTTGAAACCTACACCCCGAACATGTTTTCATTTTTCCAGGTCTCTGCACGTATTGAATTGGCTCAGAGTAGTACTTTTGAAAAAATGGTAAATGTACTTGCACTCCTTTTCGTTTTCTATATTCATCAGTGGCTATAAAAATTTCACCTTCTGAAGTAAAATAAGCTACTTCCACTTGTAACAAGTCTCCAAATATATTAATTATAGATTGTACTAACTTTTCACCATTTAACATAACATCGTCCTCTCAGACCATTTTCTTAATAATATAAATTTAATCTAAAAAGCTTTAGTATTTATGCTTTTTTAAGAAAATTAAAATCCCAGAATTCTCATGTATATCATTGAGATATTGGAATTTTATATTGATATCCTTAACGGCATTTGCTAATGGTATCCCTCAATGAAAAAACTTTCGATTTATTGTATAGAATTCACTACTTTCTATTATTTTGAACACACAACTTTTTTAAGTCAAGCAAGACAGACGTAGCTCCGATATTTCCACGAAACTATTTTCTATTAAACGTTAATTATTTCCAATTAATGTATGAGTTATAACGACTATATCAGACATAACATTCACCTCTATTATATATAAATTTCGCAAAAAAGGTTTCGTACCTTTAAAAATCGTTCAACAAATACAGACATAATAAGTTGAATATTGTTAGAAATAGTTACTTTTTAAATATAAAATCAAAAAATGAGCCATACAAAAGTTAATTGGATGACTAATCACTAAGTCTATAAATTTTAAGAGGGTGTCATATAAGTGAGGACTCTGAAGTACGGAAAAACGATGCTTGATATTTTATTCTCGCGCGGAAGAACTTAAACAGCTTCACAAAATAATTAGTGATTACAACTTACCTATTAGAAGTGAAGATACTTTTGAAAAACAAGCGGTGGAGGTTAGCGATATTTATAGGGAAAGTAAAGACCAATGATATGACTGGAAAATAGTACGGAGACGCCTTAAACTATTATCCAAAATAAAAGGGACATCAACTTCCATTGCAATTGCAGTAAAAGAAAATTACCAGTGGATAAAGGCGGTCTTTGTTCATAAAGCACCTTTTCACTTTTTGTTCTATTTGTAATTGGAGTTATATTATTCAGAACTAAAAAGTCCAAAAAGTGTATCCATTAGCTTATCTAATGGATACACTTTTTGTTTTAGCTTACATTTGTCCAGCACGAATTTTCTTAATAATGCTAAATGTCGTGTAGGCAGCAGCCGGCGCAAGTACAAAAATAAAAATAAGCCAAACCGTTAAGTTATCCGTAGCTTTTAACGTGTCATAATTTGAGATAACAAAAAAGATAAGTCCAAATAGTAATAAATAGCTCAGCACATTTGGAAAAATAACAATTAATCGTAATAGTGCTGGTGGCATTTTTTGCTGATTCATATTAAACCACTCCCCTTTAGTCAATTATACGAAAATCTACTATTTAGTGCATTATTTTTCTCCAATATTCTAAATCTTCATATTACATTAATTTCTACATTGTATATAGCCTTTTTTCAATTGATAAGTTTGGACAATTTAAATCAATCATGCCTCGGCATAATTCCGTGACATCCTCCGGAGGCTTTGGGCCAACGGATGTTTTTCGCGCGAAAGCGGAGCGTCAGCAGCGTGATGTTGGTCACTCAGTCATGTGTTGTTGTTGTTGTTGCTGTCGCTTTCGCACAGATAAAACTATGTTGCTGTCGTTTCGCTTTCGGTACAAAAGACATTTGCTGAAAAAAGTTAAATAATAGCCTTGCTATATTAATGTAGCAAGGCTATCCAAAGTTGTTTATTGAAGTCTATGCATTCACAAACTATTGTTTAATCTTTTTTTAGATGGAACAAATAGAGTTAAAACAAATGCAAGTATCGCTAAGATTGTCATGAAATAATAAGCATCACTTGAACCTAAAATGGAAGCAAGTGTACGAATACCTTCAGCCGTAGCATTTGGTGATTCTGCTAGCAATGTTTTCGCATGGTTTGTAGTCTGTGATGTGAAAATTGTAATAACGACAGCAGATCCTATTGCACCTGCAATTTGACGTAATGTATTATTCACTGCTGTACCATGCGTTACAAGTGTCTTAGGTAAGGCATTCAAACCAGCTGTGTTCAATGGCATTGTGATAAAACTCAACCCTATACGTAGAAAAATGGTACGTATCATTAAAAAGCTATAGGTTGTTGTTTCTGTTAAATCTGTTACAACCCACATAGAAGGAATGACAAAAATCAAACCGATAATAAATAACGGTTTTGCACCAAAACGGTCATACATTTTCCCTGTCACTGGAGACATAAAGGCATTTACAAGAGCACCCGGTAATAATAATAAACCAGCGTCTAATGCCGTAAACCCTCTTCCATTTTGCAAGTACATTGGTAATAAAATCATATCCGCATACATCATCATTGTGACAATAATGTTGATGATGGACGTTAGTGTAAATAATTTATTGTTAAAAACGGATAAGTTGAGAAGTGGATCAGAAGATTTAATTTGGCGAAGACAGAATATTACCGTAGTCACTACTCCCGCAAGGATAGAAGCGATTACTACTTTATCATCCCAACCATGGCTTCCTGCATTACTAAAACCATACAAAATAAGACCAAAGCCAATTGTTGATAAAATAACACTCACGACATCTAACTTTGCTTTTGCTGTTTCTGAGACATTAATTAAATATTTCATAGCCATGAATATAACGATCACGACAAATGGAATGATACCGATAAATAACCAACGCCATGAATAATAATCTATTACAAAACCTGCTAATGTTGGTGCAATGGCTGGAGCGAAAATCATAGCTAGCCCAATTAACCCCATCATACTGCCTCTTTTTTCAGGAGGGAAAATAAACATTACGATGCTCATTAGCAACGGCATAATAATTCCTGCACCTATTGCTTGAATCATACGACCAATTAGTAAAGTGGTGAAGTTCGGAGCTACTGCACAAAAAATAGAGCCTACTAATAAAAACAGCATTGAACTTATAAATAATTGGCGTGTTGAAAAACGTTTCATTAAGTATGCTGTAATAGGGACTAGCACCCCGTTAACTAACATAAAACCAGTAGCTAACCACTGAACGGTTGTAGCAGAAACGGAAAATACGTCCATTAAATTACTTAATGCAACGTTTAACAGCGTTTGATTTAGTGTAGATAAAAAACACCCGAAAATTAAAACTGTTAATAGTACTTTTTTATTTATCGATTCCGACATTACATTCTTCCTCTTTCCACTTGTTTTATTAACACTATGTCAATAAAATAGATAATAACACGTTTGTTTTTTGATTCCTATTTACAATTTTTCAAGAAGTGTCAATTAAACAACAAAATTAAAAATAGTATTAATTAAATTTGCATTTAATAGATAAAGGAGAATTAAATTGACTACACACAAAAAACAAGACCCACGAGCTATTCGCTCGAAACGGGTATTTAAAGAAGCTGTCGTAGATATATTAATCGAAAACCCAGATATTTCGAAACTTACAGTACAAAAAATAGCCCAACGTGCAGAGCTAAATCGAGCAACTTTTTATTTACATTTTATAGATATTAATGATTTATTAAAGCAAGTAGTTTACGATATGTTCGACGACTTGTTGTCGGAAATGTCTCCAACTTTACAAATTGATAATTTAAATAATCAAGAACAATTAATTACGTTTTTAGATTACTTTTATAAGCATAGAAAAATTTTAGCTGTGCTATTTGAACATCCTGGTTTCATTAAAAAAATGCATATGACATTAAAGGACTTGATTGTCATACAACGTAAAAATGAAGGCGCTGACAGTACTCTATCAATGGATATTCTCGCCTCTTCAATACTTGGGATACTCATGTGGTGGCTCAGAAACGGGGTTCATTTTAGCTCCGAATATATCGCAAATCAAATTCTTGAATTATATCGATAAACGGGTGATTTCTTCTGATGGCTGTACCAATAATTTTCAACCCCAACTTTTGATGAAGAGCAAAAAAGCTTGTTACTTTTTGGCTGTAACAAGCTTTATAAACTCATTAACATTCGTGGCTGCCGCTTCGCTTTCGCACAGAAAACATTTGTTGCTGCCGCTTCGCTTTCGCACAGAAAACATTTGCTGAATTAAGATAAAAGTACCTTATAAATGATGCTTCATTTATAAGGTACTTTACGTTTTTGATTAATTTAGTATATTGTTATTCCATGTAAATACTGATTGATCGGATGTCAGGAAAGTTTGTGGGAATATCTCCTGTGCATCTGCTAAAAATTTCGGTAAATCATGTGGTAAAAAGCGAGCACTTAAATGGTTCAGAAGTAAATAGTTCGCGCCTGCTTGTTGTGCCACTTTTGCCGCTTCGACATTTGTAGAGTGTCCATAGCTGGCTGCTAAATCTGTCGTCGTGCCATCAAAGGTCGCTTCATGAATAACGATATCTGCCCCATAAGCTAAGGAAACAGCCTCCGGACAGTATTTTGTATCGCCTAATATCGTGAGCGTAAAGCCTTTTTTCGGAGGAGCAACGACATCTTTTGCATAAACTATAGTGCCGTCTGCAAGCTCAATATCTTTCCCAGCTTTTAATTGTCCTAAGCTAGGGCCTTTAGGAACACCTAGAGCCTGTGCTTTTTCTATTAACAGTTCACCAGGCAAATCTTTTTGCTCAATACGGTAGCCGAAGCATGGAACTACATGTCGCAATTCACTTGCGCTCACTGTAAAATGTTCATCCTCATAAATAATACCTTCATTGACTTCAACAAATTGTAATGGATAGGTTAAATGCGTTTTTGACAAGGCTAAGGTTTGCTCAATCCATTGCTGTAAACCTTGTGGACCAAATATCGTTAATGGCTCATCTCCACCTTGAAATGAACGAGAGCTTAAAAAACCAGGTAAACCGAAAATATGATCACCATGTAAATGTGTAATGAATATTTTCGTTACTTTACGTGGCTTTAACGATGTGTGCAAAATTTGATGTTGGGTCGCCTCGCCACAATCAAAAAGCCACATTTCCCCCACTTCATCTAAAAGCTTTACCATTAGGGCACTTGTATTTCTTTCCTTTGAAGGCATTCCTGCGCCTGTTCCTAAAAAATGTAGTTGCACATATGCCACCTCACTTCTATATCTATATCGCTTTATTGTACCCTATCGCTCCCAATAAAAAAAACCTTTGGTCACTAGTTTTGTCCAAAGGTTTAATAATTATTTCGGCTCCCATGATACAAGTGCCGCATGGAAATCATGACGATAATAATAACGCCCGTTCTTTTCCTCAATAAATGGCAAAAGCGACTCCTCAACATGTGCTCTATTAAAAGTATCGTTTAATATTTTTTTACTTTGTGTTGTTACAAGTTGCTCAAAGCTGTCATATTCATACACTCGCTCTAAAGGGATGATTTTGCACTCTGCATAAATATCCATTTCATAGAGTAAATTTAAAAATTCTATATAATCTCTTCGTGGAAATTTAATATCGTAGCCATACTTTTCATATAAAATTTCATAATGGGGTTGTATCGGCCCTGTCGTCATACCAATAATTGCACGCTTTTTAGCTAGACGATTCATATGGCAAAGGGCGGATTTGATGTCATACATACGATAAAAACAATTGACACCAATGACTATATCGTGCGTTTTTACCTCATCTTCAGCAAGGCTTTCCCATTTTGCATGAAGATAAGAAACATGTTGCTTGTCTTCCATGCAATTTTCTAAATAGCTAAGAATACTTTCTGAGCTATCTACACAAGTTAGCTTTCGCACATGATCAGCTAGTGGAAATGTATAATTGCCCCAGCCTGGACCAATTTCCAATACCGAGTGCTCGGTTTGGATACTTTTTTTAATTTCTTGAAAAATTTTTGCTGCATAAGGATCTGTTTGTCCTGTCCTTTTACGGGCGATGGACTGCGCCCAAAACTGCTCCTCTAGTTGATCATTGACCATTCTTTCAGGCATTTGGCCATGCCAGTCTTTCATACCTTCCTGCCATAACGCCTCATAATCAATGGCTAACGGTCCTTTTCTTGTCATACTTGTACCTCTAAATTCATAATTTCGTATACTTTTTTCATATCAAGATTCGCACGCACATGCTTTGCAAGCATATTGTAAGCGTCCTCTCTACGTTCTGCGTCACTTTTTACATCACTTGGTAAAGTAGCGAGGCCCTTTTTCACGCGAATGTCGTTGATGAGCTGTCGTGTAAAGGTACGATTATGGAATAAACCATGGAAATATGTTCCGATCACTAGTTCATCGGCACTTACTGCCCCATCTACGCGCCCATCTGCAAGCTGTAAAAATGGTGATACTTCATCACGTAAAATTTTTGTACGTCCTAGATGAATTTCATAACCAGTAAACGTGTCCTGCCCTCTTGTTCCAGTCATTTGAACAGTCTTTTTATCGCCAACAAATACAGTTTCCATTGGCAATAATGCTAGACCTTGCGCTGAATCGCCATTTCCTTCTACAGCATCTGGGTCTAATAACGTTTCGCCAAGCATTTGGAAGCCACCGCAAATGCCAATAATTTTTGTCCCTCGTGCGCGTAAATTAGCTATCGCTTGATCGAAGCCCTGCGCCTTTAACCAAGCTAAATCATCTATAGTACTTTTTGTTCCAGGTAATATAAGTAAATCGGGCGTCCCAAGCTCATTGACATTGCCAATTAAACGGACACCAACCTCTGGCTCATCAAAAAATGGATCAACATCTGTAAAGTTTGAAATGCGCGGCAAGCGAATCATGGCCACATCCACAGCAAACTCTCCAGGCTTTGGCTTTTTAAAGCGTAATGAAGATAATGCTAGTGAGTCTTCAGCCTCAATATTGACCTCTACATACGGTACAACTCCAAGGACAGGAATCCCCGTTTCACGCTCTACCCATTCAATGCCATCATCAAGTAACTCACGCATTCCTCTGAATTTATTAATTACCAACCCTTTTACACGTGCGCGTTCTGCATCGTCAAGTAATGCGAGCGTTCCAACAATCGATGCAAATACTCCACCTCGATCAATATCAGCGACTAGCACAACCGCTGCATCTGCTAGATGAGCCATACGCATATTGGCTATATCACGGTCTTTCAAATTAATTTCTGCCGGACTTCCCGCCCCTTCAAGGACAATGACATCATATGTATTTTGTAAAGTTCGCACTGACTTTTCAACGATTGGCATCGCTTCTTGGACGAATTGATTACGATAACTTTTGGCGTCCATATTTAAAAAATGCTTACCATGAACAATCACTTCCGAAACCATATCCTGCTTTGGTTTTAGCAATATCGGATTCATATCCGT
This sequence comes from Lysinibacillus sp. NPDC059133, assembly GCF_042755925.1. Taxonomy (NCBI): domain Bacteria; kingdom Bacillati; phylum Bacillota; class Bacilli; order Caryophanales; family Bacillaceae; genus Lysinibacillus; species Lysinibacillus sp. NPDC059133. The sequence goes on from NZ_JBHZDH010000002.1 coordinate 179,166, forward strand.
AGTTGCGACAACACGTGCCGCCTCTGCTTGTACACCCTGTGCACGGCCAATTTCTCCGCCATCTTGAGTTACAAACGAGTTAAGGGCCATATTTTGTGATTTAAACGGTACAACCTTTATCCCATCATCAGAAAAAATACGGCACAGCGCAGTACAAATCATACTTTTCCCTACATCAGAAGCCGTTCCTTGAATCATGATAGATTTTGCTGGCATAGTCTTTTCCCTCCCTTATGTATAGTTGAAGCGCGGGGGCAGAATTTACTTCGCGGGTGTTCCTACTCGTTCCGCGGGTTTTTCCCCTCAAAGCGCGGGTATTCTGCTTCGTTCCGCGGGTATTTCTCCTCAAAGCGCGGGTATTTTGCTCCGTTCCGCGGGTATTTCTCCTCAAAGCGCGGGTATTTTGCTCCGTTCCGCGGGTATTTCTCCTCAAAGCGCGGGTATTTTGCTCCGTTCCGCGGGTA